>MNZA01000147.1 GCA_001873375.1 Oscillatoriales cyanobacterium CG2_30_44_21 | reverse complement strand
TTAAAACCCGTGGCTTTTGTTTGGAGTCTACTCATCTTCAAGACTCCGAGCGCCTCTCTAAGCTCATTGCGTTGCTTACTCTCGCTTTATGTTGGGCTTTTTCTTCTGGGCTTTGGCTTGCTCAACTTAATCCCCTCAAGCCCAAAAAGCATGGTCGGCTACCTAAAAGTATTTTTCGCCTTGGTTTTGATTTCCTTCGGCATATCATCTTCGATCTTCACGCTAATTCTGAAGCATTCTTTAACTCCATTAAATTTTTGTCCTGTACTTAGGGGAGTGTTTCAAACTTGTTGAATAAAGGAAGCTAATAAAAACGGCAAAACCAACTACTTAATGCCAGCAGCTAGTCAGGTAACTTTTCGCCAATTTTAGTGAGATTAACCGCATAGCCGCCTGTCACTAAATAGACTACATCCGCGATCGCGCCAATCTTGCGACTAAGCCCCCCAAGGCGATCGCGAAATATGCGCCCCAACTTATATTCGGGTACTAGCCCCCAGCCCACCTCTTCTGATACAAAGGTGATATCCACTTCACAGTTTTGAATAGCTGTTAATAGTTCTTTCTCAATCTTTACCCAAGATTCTTCGTTCTCTTCCATAAAATTAGCTAACCATGTACCAAGGGAATCCACTAAAACATAGGCATCACTCTGGACACCTAAAATACTGCTGGCTAATTCAATAGGAACTTCTAGGGTTTGCCAACTCTCAGGACGGCGATCGCTATGTTTTTGCAATCTTGCCTCCCATTCTTGATCATCAGGATATCGAGTCGCCGTAGCAATATAGATCACATTTTTTGGCGATCGCCTTGCTAGATATTCCGCCCACTCGCTCTTGCCTGAACGAGTTGCGCCTGTTACGAGTGTAATCATGGTATTAACGCTTAAAATACAACGCTTTACGCTTAATTAAAACCCAGAGATATTTTTGAGAGCGGCGCTTCGCGCCGCTCTCAAAAATATCTCTGTACTACTCAAAGCCTCAATATACTGTAGTGAAAATCAAAGTATTTTCCGCCCGCGTAGCGGGCGGAAAATATTCTAATCTTTGGGTGATTGCATAAATTCGATTAGAGCCGATTCTAATTGTGTAGATATTTCTACTTTTCCCGATCGCAAGTGTAAATCTCGCTGCGGAAAAGGAATTTCAATCTGGTGCTGATTGAGAACTTCGTACATCAAGAAGTATAAATCGCTCTTGAGCAAAAATTGCATATCGGGTTCCGCAGTCCAAACCAATAGCTCAAAGTCGATGGAACTATCGCCAAATCCTTTGAAAAGTAAACTAGGAGAGGGGGAAGGTAATACTTTAGGGTGATTGCCAGCCGCTTCCACCAAGACCGTGCGAACCTGCTTAGGGTCGGAGCCATAGGCAACGCCCAAGGGTAAGTGCAGTCGGGAAATAGGATTACCATGACTCCAATTAATTACTTCGCTATCTAAAAAACGAGAATTTGGCACAATAATGGAAACTCGATCAAGGGTGCGAATTTCTGTGCTTCGCGCTCCAATGCGTTCAACAGTGCCATTGAGATCACCAACTTCAATAAAATCACCAACTTGAATCGGTCTTTCAAATACCAATATCAAACCACTGCCAAAATTTTTGGCAATATTCTGTAAACCAATCCCCAAGCCAATACTCAAGGCACTGGCTAAGATTGTCAGAGAACTAAGATCGAGTCCCCATATCTGCAATAGAACTAATGTACCGATAAAAATTAGGGCGTATTGGACAATCACGGCGATCGCCTCTTGAGCGCCACGATTTAGTCCCGCAAGGCTAAGCACTCGTACTTTGAAGATGCCGATAATCGCTTTGACAAGCAGAATTAAGCCAAAAATTAAGGCTACCAATACCGACAGGTTGATGATTGAATAGGAACTGCGACCAAGTGTTAATACTGGTGAAGTAAAGCTAGATGACAAAATATCGCGAGTCTGTTGGCTAATCGCGCGAGATTCGGGAAATAAATCGGCGATATAAAGGATGCTGGCAAACCAAACGGAAATACGCGCAATTGAGAGGATAATTGCCAAAAATAAATCTAAGCCTCTGGTACTCGATTCGCGATCCGTACCTGCTAGTTTTTGTTTAAGTATTTGTGATAGATATCGCCGCAACATTCCCAAGCCCCAAGAGAGGGCGATCGCACCCAGAATGATAATGATTGGTAAAATTAGCATGATTTTAGAAATTTTATGGTTGTGATTCAAGCAAAGCGGGACTTTGTTCTGCGCCACCTGTCAAGATGAGAGCCTGTTGCGGAATACCGATCGCTAGTCCTTCCTCTTCCATCCTCAACTTTAGGCGGCGGCGAAATTCTCTTGATACAGCCCATTGTTGGAGCGGCTGCGTTTTAATCCAGATGCGAATGAGCATCCCTGAGTGCTGTAAGTCGTCAATACCAAGCACTTCGGGAGGATCAATGATTTTTGAGCGCCAAATAGATTCTTGATAAATTTGATTAGATAGATTTTTAAGTACGTTCAGAGCATGGTCAGGGTCAGTCTCATAGGCAACCCGAATTGTCAGATCAACCCTCGCCCAATCTTTTGATAGGTTCTGGACAATGGCGATCGAGCTATTGGGAATTGTAATTAACTGCCCTTCGTTATTGCGAATTTGCGTGACCCTGAGATTCATGTTTTCCACTAGTCCACCCAGATCGCCGATCACAATTACATCACCCACCGCATACTGATCTTCCAGAATAATTAGGAACCCATTAATTACATCTTTAATTAGTCCTTGCGCGGCAAAAGAAATCGCTAAGCCGATGATTCCTGCACCTGCTAAGAGGGGAACTAGGTCAAAGCCAATTGACGAGAGAATGGTCAAAAAGCCGAGACTGAACCAAATGATCCCTGCCACGTTTTTGAGTACTCGTGAAACCGTAGATACTCGCAAGTCCATTCTCTGATAGGGGCGTAACACCGCAAATTCTCTCGCTTTTAAAAATCCCGAAAATCGTTCTATTAGCAAATTGCTAATCCGAATTAAGAGATAGGTCAAGAAGGCGATCGCCATAACTTGCAGTGGAGTCGATAATAAAAAAGGCTGCAACCATCGGCTATAGGGAAACAATCCCAAAACAATAAAAATACCACCACCTAAAATGCCGACATAGGTTATTTCTAGAGCGCGACATTGAAGATCGCGGAGATTTGCTTTTTGTTGTTGGGTAAGTTGATGCTGTAAGTCTCGCACCGCAACGACTTCAAGATTAGGTTCCGCTTCATTTTCAAGGCGCGATTCGATTGCTTCTTGCTGCCGTTTTAATCGCCATTGCCAATAGGTAATCAGCTTCAGACCCACAAATATTGCAGCAATGATTGCCATCGCGATTACGCCACGATTAAGCAGAAATTGCGGCTGACGTTCCTGCTTGGCTCTGGTCAGCGCATCCCGCAAGATTTGCACAATTTGATTAGCCCAGCCCTGCGGATCGCGTCCTTGCAGTTGAGCATCTATTGTCGTTACTGTCATTAGATAGCGATCGCCAATTTCAATCGTTGGCTGATCACTTTTTTCATCTATAACAACCTTAATGGTCAAATTCTCGGGTTCAGCACTGCCATTAAAATTACTATTAACAATGCGATTCAGTTCTTCTTCAATTCCTTGCGATCGCTGGGCTAGGGGAAATTGTTGATTGGCGGCAGGGGCAGCCAGCAAAAACAATTGATAGCCATCAAGTCTGACCACAGCATGATCAATCCGCGCCGCATCAGTGGGTCGGTTTCCCGTTATCCAATTTAGTCTTAATAATTCTGTCTGTCCCCAAGCGCGGTGGGGAGTTGTCAAGGCAATGGCACAGGCGATCGCGCACAATAACATCGGAAGAGTTGGCGCTTTGCGCCAACTCTTCCCAGTAAGTGACAATTTTTTCCGAAATTCTGTTTTGAGTTGGTTAAATTTATTAAGCATAGGTAATCCAGTCTACTCAACGTAACGTCTTTTTTCGCTTTTGCTGTCTTCTCCTACCAAAGAAAGAAATGACGTAGCCATTTCTTTCTTTGAAAAACTATACTGAGTTTAGTTTTTAATTCATAAAATTGTTAAGTAGCTAGGAATAATTAAAACCTAAAACCAGAAGCTGTGCTGACCGCTGCGCGGGCAGATTTCTAGGTTTTCAGGTTATTTATGCCTAGTTACCTATCACACTTTTATAAGTTACTGTAACCCTCAATAAGGGCTTTTACTGCAATCGAACTAAAAATACAGCGCTTTGCGCTGCCTATAGCTACTTAAACACTTTGCGGTTTCTTCCAAACCACCAAACGAATGGCAGCGCATCGCGCCGCCATTCTATTTATTTAGTACCACTTGCTTTGCTATAGCCTCAAGGTATTCATTAATAAACCCTTGCCAGCCAATGATAATCACTTGATTGTGGGTGAGCGTATCTGCCTCAACATCACCGTAGCCAAACCTCACAGGCTGACCCGTAAGATCGCAACAAACTAAACCTGCAGCTTTGGCGATCGCCAATGGACCCACTGTATCCCAAAGCTTAACGCGGCGATTGAGATAGATATAGGCACTGGCATGACCTTGGACAACTTCCATCACCTTCAATCCAAAACTACCCAAGCTATAAAAGTTCACATTGGGAACCGCTAATCGGATCGCATTGCCATAAGCAATGTCATCCTTTTTGCTGACAATCAGGCGATCGCAACTCTTCCCAGTGGGCGGACTTATATTTAAAACCTGTGGGGCATTGCCTTCACTAACTAGATACACACTATTAATCGCAGTTCCTCCAAAATAGAGGCGATCGCTTTTAGGTGCATAGACCCAACCCATCACAGGTTGAAAAGCTTCCAAAAGCCCCACCATCACCGAATAGAATTCCCTTCCGTAGATGAAGTCATCAGTTCCATCGATGGGGTCAATCAACCAAAATCTGTGATTCGTGTCTGAAGTTTGCTTCCAGAGTGTTATGGAATGAGAATTCTCTTCGCTGATGATGACATCATTGGGAAACCAGTCTTGGAATTTTTGACTTAAAAAACCATCAAGTTCCCGATCTACATTAGTCACATAGTCGTCAAACCCTTTTTGATCAACTTGAAACCCGATTTCTCGCAGATGCATTGCCTTCTGCCCTGCTTCACGAACTAGCTGACAGATTCTTGGGTTAATTTCTGAGGCAAATGTAGAAGTCATAATTGGCAATATTTACAGCTTTCGCCAATTGTATCAGGGCTTACAGTACTCTTAGTCGATTGGATTTAAGACGCACAAAAACTACAGTGCTTTGCGCTCAAACCCAAACCAAGAATAAATTTGAAAGCATTGCGAAGCAATGCTTTCAAATTTATTCTTGGTTTACCTTGGATTAGTCTGACTGGGGATCATCACGATCGCCCAATAGGTGACGTTATCGGGATCGACTTCAGAAATAGGCTTGATTACTTGATTAGGCAAAGTGGCACGTTCGATATACAAGGCACGTTCCCAAAGATTAAGCTCCTGCAAAATTGATTTGGTTTTGGCAAAATGCCGACCGAGTTTAATGATAATTGCTGCATCGGCAACCGCTAGGCGATCGCGCAGGGTATCCGCATCTAAAGTCGCAGGCATGATGCTCAATACATCATTGCGGAAGGTGAGGGGAGCGCCGAGCATGGCGGCACTGGCAAAGGTGGAGGAAATGCCAGGGATAACTTCGGTATGGAACCTGTCAGACAGCCGTCGAAAAATATACATAAAAGAGCCGTATAGCATCGGATCGCCTTCACATAGCACTGCCACATCGCGTCCAACTTCCAAATGTTCGGCGATTTTCTCCGCCGCGATGTCGTAATAGGGTTGGGAAGAGCGCTCGACACTGAAAGGCAGAGGCATTGGCACTTCAATCTGTTCGGGACGGATAAAATCCGCCACGATCGCTCTGGCTAATACTTTGCCATTTTCCATGGTGGGATAGGCAATCACAGGGACAGTGGTGATAATCCGATGGGCTTTCATGGTCAGCAAGTCAGGATCGCCCGGTCCAATGCCCACGCCGTAGAGACTGCCTTTTGAGGTATTTTGAGGTTCATTCATAATTCGTTCTCCATTGCTAAGGCATTGATTGCTGCTGCACACATCCCACTACCACCACGCCGCCCGTGAATTGTTAAAAAGGGAACGCCACGACTATTAGCGGCTAGGGCGGCTTTAGACTCGATCGCACCGACAAAACCAACGGGGAATCCTAGTATAACGGCTGGCTTGGGGAAACCTTCATCGAGTAATTCTAGTAACCGAAACAGAGCCGTGGGCGCATTGCCGATCGCCACGATGGAATTATCAATATGCGATCGCCATAGTTCCATCGCCGCCGCCGAGCGCGTATTGCCAATGCTTTGAGCCAATTCAGGAACCGTGGGATCATTTAAGGTGCAGATTACTTGATTTTGAGCAGGTAAACGCTTACGGGTGACACCATTTGCCACCATCTGCGCGTCACAGAGAATATTCCCGCCATTTCGCAAAGCCTCACGCCCGATCTTAACCACATCCTGCGAATAGGCAAGATCTTGGACAATATCGGTCATCCCACAAGCATGGATCAAGCGTACTGCCACGACTTCAAGATCATGCGGTAAGCCCGAAAAGTCCGCCTCAGCGCGAATCGTGGCAAAGGACTGGCGATAAATCTCATTACCATCGCGAATGTAATCAAGCATGGCTGATCACTCCTTGCAATTCCTGTCTCAAAGTTGGCAAATCCCATTGATTTACAAATTCTCGAAAACTCTGCTCTGGCTGGCGTTGAGACTGATAAATGTTGATCAGACTTTCCATTAATTGCGGTAACTCTTCAGTCATACATTCAGCATACAACTCACGCCCAAAATCGATTTCGCCATCACCAACATAGATTTTGTAAGTTCTAGAATCCTGCCCCACGATCGCAATGTCACTGGCATAGTGCTGGGCGCAGGACTTATCGCAGCCTGAGAAGTGCAGGTTAATAGGAAATTCTAATTCAATACATTTCTCTAAATAGGAAGCGATCGCCTTGGCATCTTGCTGTGTGTCGGTATGTGCCGATTTACAGCCTGTAGTACCTGAACAAGCGGCGATCGCGGCATAGGGGTGAGTGGGCGAAATTGATAATCCTAAGTTCGCGATTAACTCTGTAACTTTGGCAAGATTGGCGATCGCAATATCTGTTAATAAAATATTTTGCCAAGGTGTCAACCGCAAAGCGCCGCCGCCATATTGTTTGGCTAGTTCTGCTAAGCCTTGTAATTGTGAAGTTGTTAGCCTTCCTAAAGGTACGACTACGCCGATATAAGCAAATCCCGATTGCCTCTGGTCATGCACACCCAAATGTTGATAAACTCTTGTCCCCCTCTCCCCCAATGGAACAGGGGCTAGGGGTGAGGGTTTTTCTATCTGCGGTTCGAGGTTTTGATCCCCCCCAGCCCCCCTTGTGAAGGGGGGAGCAGAGTTGTTTTCTTCCTCTCCCTTTTTAAGGGGGATTGAGGGGGATCGAGAGGTTATTTTCTCCGTAACTAAATCAAGATATTTTTCTATGCCCAAATCATTGAGCAATTCTCTTAATCTGGGTGGGCGCGATCGCAAATTAGTAGAAGCTTGTGCCAATCTCTGTTCGGTATAGTCGCGATAAACTTGGGTGAGAGCCGCGAGAACTATAATTACTTGAGAATAGGGGATTAAAATCCCTACTACTTGAGAACTTAATTGCAAGCTAAAATAAATTTCGGGTGAGGTTTCGACTTCGCTTAGACTGCCAACTGCTTTAAAGCAAATATCATTGGGGCGATCGCTGACTTTAATTGATTCGCCGCCATCAAAGCAAACACTAAACTTGTTAGAGAGAATTGCTAATTCTGGATGATCTAATAAATAGAAGTTCCATTGCTTGACTAAGGGAATGGTATTGACTAGCGCTTGCGAATCAATCCCTGCGGTGGGGCTTGCCATAATATTCCGTAAGCCATCGGTTTCAGGGCAACTAGAAGCTAGAAAATAATCTTGCAGATCACGAAGGGTATGTTCGCTTAGGGCTTCGCTAGTGCGGATTTGCAGGTTAGCGCGATTAGTGATTTGGACTTCGCCACTGCCAAATTGATTAATGCCAAATTGATTGATAATTTTACAAATTAATTGGCATTGCAAAGCCGTGATTAGCCCCGCAGGTAAACGGATGCGCGAAAGAATGCCATCTTGGGCATCGGTGGCATTAAAAAGACTTGGACAGATAGCGGTAGTAGATTGCAATTGAGGAGATTCCAGAAATAATAATCACATTTGGAGGTCGCGAAGCGCCCTCCAAATGTTTATAGGCTCAAAGCAGATTCGATTTTGGAGCGCTCTAGGCTATGACCGATGAATACGAGACGGGTTTGACGAACTTCATCCTTTAACCAGAGGCGATCATAAGATGTCTCAAAGCGATCGCCAACACCTTGTAATACCATTCGCATTGGCTTGTTGGGGACATTCACAAAGCCCTTGATGCGGTAGATTTCTTGGGCAGCGATCGCTTGTTTGAGTGACGCTAACAATTGTGAAGGCTCGAAGGCTTGCTCCGTAACGACATTAATCGAATTAATGTCATCATCATGTTCATGTTCTTCTTCATGATCGTGGTGACTGGGGCGCGAGTCGAGATTATCCTCAACGGCGGCGTTAAAGCCCAGCAGAATTTCAGGGCTAATTTTGCCTTCATCACAGGCAATCACCTTAACCCCTTCACGCAATTCTTGTTTGAGCCAAGAATGGACTTTGTTTTGTGCGTCAGCATCAACTAAATCAGTTTTAGTTAATAAAACCAAATCCGCACAGGCTAACTGATCCTCAAACAATTCTTCAATGGGAGTCTCATGATCGAGATTGGGATCTTCTTGACGCTGAGCATTTAAAGCATCGAGATCACCCACCAATTTACCGTTAGCGATCGCCTCACAATCGACAACCGTGATCACGCCATCTACAGTCGCGCCATTGCGAATCTCTTGCCATTTAAAGGCTTGGATCAGGGGCTTAGGCAAAGCTAAACCAGATGTCTCAATCAAGATGCAATCGATTTGATCGCGGCGCTTGAGCAATTCCTGCATTGTGGGCAGAAACTCATCTTGCACCGTGCAGCAGAGACAGCCATTGGTGAGTTCAACAATGTTGGACGTAATTTCTACGCCGTCTTCATCACAAACTTTGCACGATCGCAACAGGTCGCCATCAATGCCAATTTCGCCAAATTCATTGACCAGTACCGCAATGCGCTTGCCTTGATTATTTTGTAACTGCCGCCTAATTAGCGTGGTTTTACCACTGCCCAAAAAACCAGTTATCACAGTTACAGGTATTTTCGCTGCCATAATTCTCTGTTTAAAAGTTATCTAGATTTTTAAACAAAGAAACGGCGTAGCCGTTTCTTTGTTTGCTTTTAAGTTTTTATGCCGCAGGGAAAATCAAAGCCGAAATCTGTGAAGCCAGCAAGCTTGCACCGATACCGCAAATAACTAAACCAGCCGATCGCAAATTCGGCGCGATCGCCAAATCACCACTTAATACTTTTTTGCCAGCAAAAAATGCTGCACCAGAAATAACTAGCTGAATAATCGTAAATCCTGCCAAGTAAGACCACAGCGCCATGCTTTCTGCGCCAAAAATGGCTTCACCGTATGCGTGACCGTGAAATAGACCAGCGATCGCGGCTAAAGCTGCGACTACGAGATAATTAGGACTATTTTTAGTCACTAATAAAACGCCAAAGCCAAATACAGAGACAGCAACGGCTAATTCTACTAATGGCAAATCGATACTTAGCAAATGTAAACCTGTACCGATCGCCGCCGACCCTACAAAAGCGAGGGGAATCCAAAAACCTTGCTTTTTCACCGCCGCAAATAAACCAACGGCAATGATAAAGGCTAAATGGTCAAAGCCGATCACAGGGTGGGCTAAGCCTGCATAAAAACCTTCGATAAAGTTGCTAGGCGTTTTGCCGCCCATAGCGTGGTGCGCGGCGGCGGGGCTGGCAAATACTAAAAAGCTGAAAGCAAAGGCGATCGCCAAGGCTTTGTTCTGCACAGAGGCAAAAACTAATGAAAAAATCTTAGACAAATTCATAATCTGTAACTCGCAGATATAGATAGATAAAATACATAAAACTAGCTCTAGCGGGCATCCTGACTTTGGGCATAGTAACCTTTACAGTTGCGGTACAGCGTTGGTCTTTCACCAAACTTTCCCCATTTGTAAAATTAGGTGGATGTTAACCATCTACTTGATTTCACTTTTTTAACGGCTGATCTCCATTAAAACTAGAACAGACTTATGACTTTACAATAATTCGCTTACTTTTTGAGTAAGTCTACATAGATTTACAAAGTTAGCCCAATTCACAAAAGTATGACTACAATTTTGGGGCTTGAAACTCAAACCCAGTATGGATTTTTAAACCAAGAAAGGGCTATGCCATTTCTTGGTTTGGTATTACAGCGCTGTAATACTCAAGAAACTTAGGACTTAAAACTAATAAAGTTTAGATTTATCATGTTTTTATAAATCTGAATGTACTTACTTTTTGAAAGGCAATCGCAAAATGACTAATATCCTCGACATCATCAAAGCCGATTACGGAAAATTCCCTGAGGCGCAAACCTATAGCATTTATAGCGAAGATGTCTATTTTAAAGACCCTGTTTATAACTTTCGCGGTATTAAGCAATATCAAAAGATGATTGGGTTCATCACTTTTTGGTTTAAAAACCTCAAGCTAGAACTTCATGATATTGTCCGCAATGAAAATCTAATTAAAGCCGAATGGACGATGAGTTGGGACGCGCCCCTGCCTTGGAAACCCAGAATTAGCGTAACTGGCTGGAGCGATCTCACCCTTGACACTGCGGGCGATTTGATTATTTCCCACATCGACTATTGGCGCTGCACTAAGTTTGATGTGGTTAAACAACATTTTGCGATCGCCAAGCCGTAGATATGCGGTGCAGCTATGGCTTGCTTTTAAAAGGCTTAACTAGCTCCTCAGTGATCGATAGAAGCGGCGGATGACTAACTACAAGGGTGGGAAAGTTGCGATCGCTATAGTCTTTGCCAAACTCTAATGGAAAGATATCCTCTGCCTCTAAGGACATCCAAACTGCGCCAACTGCTTTTAAAATCACCCAAGCTGCCGCAATATCCCAAATCTTGGGAGTGGCTTCCACTGCACCAATTGTGGAACCGAGGGCGATCGTCAACAGGTTATAACTCGCAGCCCCCAAGATTCTCAATTTAAAAGGGAACTTAGATCGACCCATTTTTTTGAGACTGCGAGAACAAACACTAAAAAAGTAATTATTCAGATTGCTGGGGTCAGGAGACCAATCAGATAAATGGATTGGGACACCGTCCAAGAAAGCTGCTGACTCTATCTGCACTTGCAGCTCAGGCACTTTTAACCAACCGTAAATATTTTGTCGTAATGGCGGCATCGATACATAGCCAAAAACAGGCGTGCCACGATGAAGCAATCCGATAGAAATTCCCCAAATCGGAATCCCTCTTGCAAAGTTGGTAGTTCCATCGAGAGGATCAATAACCCATGTCCATTCGCAATCTGGCAAAACCCGACTAGACTCTTCTGTTAAAATTCCAAACTCAGGAAATTTCTCAGCAAGAGCATTTTTAATGTAAGTATCCGCCCAGCGATCGCTATTTGTCACCAAGCTGCCATCATCCTTAGTGACTGCAACTCTTGCCTGCTCAAAGTCATGCAACAGGCGATCGCCAACTTTTTTGGCGAGGTCTTCGATAAATGGAAGTATGTCAAGAAAATTATTCATTTTGTCCAGAAATTTGCGCTTAAACTCCAATAGAGCTATATCGACCGCGTAGCGGTCGATATAGCTCTATTGATGCAGTGCTTTGCACCGCACTACTGATATTATTTAAACTTGCTCAGAATGCGAGTCATCGCCTCATTAACATTATCGCGGCTATTGAAAGCAGAAATACGGAAGTAACCTTCCCCAGCCGCGCCAAAGCCCGATCCTGGTGTACCAACCACATTACAGGCGTGCAGAAGTTTATCAAAGAAATCCCAACTGGTCAGCCCAGAGGGAGTCTTCACCCACACATAGGGCGCATTGACACCGCCATAGACATCTAAGCCAGCCTCACTCAACTTAGTGCGGATGATCGTGGCATTTTCCAGATAGAAGGCTACCAATTCCTTAACTTGTGCTTGTCCTTGCTCAGAGTAAACAGCCTCGGCTCCACGTTGCACAATATAGGAAACTCCATTAAACTTAGTTGCTTGACGACGATTCCACAGCTTCCAAATCTCAACTGGAGAACCATCCTTAGCTTTACCAATCAAATTCTTAGGAACTACAGTTAAAGCACAACGGGTTCCTGTAAAACCAGCATTTTTAGAAAAAGAACGGAACTCGATCGCACATTCCTTGGCTCCTTCAATTTCATAAATAGAGTGGGGAATGTTAGGGTCAGTGATGAAAGCTTCATAGGCGGCATCAAAGAAAATGATCGAGCCGTTGGCTCTGGCGTAGTCAACCCATGCTTGGAGATGCTCTCTAGTTGCAGTTGCGCCTGTGGGATTGTTGGGGAAGCACAGATAGATCAGGTCAACTTTTTGAGTAGGAATTTCGGCGGTAAAGTTATTTTCCGCAGTCACAGGTAAATAGACTAATCGATCATATTCACCCTTATCATTGATATCGCCTGTATGTCCTGCCATGACATTAGTATCGACATACACGGGATAGACAGGATCAGTCACGGCGATCGCATTGTCATTACCAAAAATATCGAGAATATTGCCACAGTCACACTTGGAACCGTCAGAAATGAATATCTCTGAAGCGTCAATATCGCAGCCGCGAGATTGAAAATCATGGGCGGCAATTTTTTCGCGTAACCATGCATAGCCTTGTTCGGGACCATAGCCCTTAAAAGAATCGCGATCGCCCATATCTTCGACAGCTTTGACCATGGCTTCACGACAGGCGGCGGGCAGAGGCTCGGTGACATCACCGATGCCAAGGCGAATTACTTTAGCGTCAGGATTTGCCTCGACAAAGGCATTGACTCTACGGGCGATTTCGGGGAATAAATACCCCGCTTTCAGTTTGAGGTAATTATCGTTAATTGTTGCCATGATTTAGATAGGTAGCCAGATTAATTTTTGTAATAATTCTATATTAATCTCTAGAATGTCTACAACCATGCACAAATAGAGCTATTCCGCCCGCTACGCGGGCGGAATAGCTCTCCCTACACACAAAAATTGATTTATGGAATCTGGATATACGCTACCTGTATTTGCGATCGCTGCCGCCAAAGCTGCCATACTTGCCATACTCAAACAAAATGCAGCTTCAATAGAACTTAATTTATTAGATTCTGGTTTAGGAATAATCGAAATATCCCAAAGCGCAATTATTGACGAAAATACTGCGATTGCGATCGCCATTAGCAACCCAGGGGACAATCTTGACCTGACCGCAGGAACACCAGTCTGGGCATGGGTAAAGTTGGAACCTTTAGATACAGAACCCATAATTTTAGAAGCGGGGGAAGGTTTGGGAAGAACCGCTATTGGGAAACCAGCGATCTATCAATTAGCTAGAGATTTAGCAAAAGTAAATCTCATTCCATTACTGCCAAAAGAGATAACCGCCAGAATTAGATTCATTCTGCCCGAAGGTAGAGCCTTAGCTAAACGCACTTCTAATGCAGCTTTTGGGATTTTAGAAGGTCTATCATTACTGGGGACTTCGGCAATATCAAAACCGCTCTCCGTAGAAGATAAACTCGCAGAATTTCGCGCAGACTTGCAAGCTAAGGCGGCAAATTCCCATCAGATTGCTTTTTATATCGGCGCAAATGGCTATCAAGTGGCTCAAAATTTGGGATTTCAGCCGACCCAATTAGTGCAAACTGCCAACTGGATAGGGGCAATGCTAGTAGAAGCGGCGATCTTAGGTGTGACTGAGCTTACGCTCATTGGCTATCATGGCAAACTTTTAAAGCTAGCAGGTGGAATTTTCAACACTTCTAGTCATTTAGCTGATGCCCGAATTGATATTTTAGTCCGCGCCGCTGTGCATGAGCAGTTGCCATTTACCCTAATTCAAGAAATAGAAAGTTTACCCACCGCCGAAGCTGTGCATAAGTTATTGGTTGAGCATGGATGCGATCGCCAAATTTTTCAATATCTCACCAATCAAATTAGGCAACGCGCCATCGCCTATGTCTACAAATATACAGATCGTGAGATTGAGATTAAAACAATATTGTGCGATCGCTTGGGGCAGTTAGTTGTTTAAGATTAAAAACAACGCTTTGTCTTTAATCTTAGGGTTTTGTAATGCAACCAGTTTATATTGTCGGCGCAGGGCCTGGAGATCCTGACCTAATCACAGTTAAGGGTCGCAACCTGCTCACCAAAGCCGATGTAATCGTTTATGTCAATTCCCTGATCCCTGACGCAATGCTGCAATGTTGTCGCACCGATGCCGAGATTATTCCTACTGCCAGCAAATCTTTAGAAGAGATTTTGGAAATTATGATCGACAGAGTGCGATCGCAAAAATTAGTAGTTCGTCTGCACGATGGCGATCCTAGTCTATACGGCGCAATTCAAGAACAAATGATTGCCCTCAGCGAAGCCGAAATTCCCTTTGAAATTATCCCAGGGGTGAGTGCTTTTCAATTAGCTGCTGCCCGTTTACAAATAGAACTAACTGTTCCTGAATTGGTACAGACAATTATTCTCACGCGCATCAGTGGACGCACTCAAGTTCCCGAACGCGAAGAACTATCCAGCCTTGCAGCCCACCAAGCCTCTCTCTGCCTCTATCTCAGCGCCCATCATGTCGAGAATGCTCAAGCCAAATTAATGGAACATTATCCAGCCGATACGATAATAGCTATTTGCTATCGCTTAGGTTGGGAAGATGAAAAAATTTTGACAGTTCCGCTTACAGATATGGCAGCTATTACCATCAAAGAAAACTTAACTCGTACTACATTGTTTGTGATTAGCCCTGCGTTAAACTATGCCGATGAAAGTAAAAAAGGGCGATCGCAGTTATATAGTTCCCACTACAAAAGACTTTTTCGTTAATCATCAATTCATCTTTGACCTTCATCTCAATTCTGAAGCCTGCTGTACTTAGACTACAAACGTAAGGGCAGTTCATGAATTGCCCTTACGTTTAGTGCTTCGCTTTTAAATGATCGGAAATTGCTAAGTACTTATCTAAAAAGAATGGGTGCTGTCAAGTGACAGCACCCATTCTTTTTTAACGGAGAGAGAGGGATTCGAACCCTCGGTTGCTTTCACAACATTCGATTTCAAGTCGAACGCATTCGACCACTCTGCCATCTCTCCATCTTATATAGTTTAAAGCATGATTACACCTAATACAAGAAAAAAGTTAGGATACAAGACCCAAGAAGCGAGTAGCGGCGCTCTGCGCCGCTACTCGCTTCTTGGGTCTTAGCTCAAAACCATAGCGCAAAGTGCATCCATAAACAGCAATATCTTTAAGCCTTGACAGCAGACATCGATAGAGTGTAATAGCCAAGTTGATTAGGGACTCTCTCCCACTTGCCATCAAGTTTGCCCTTGGACAAGTTCTTGGTTACCCGATCCTTGGCTTGACGAAAATTCTCAAGAGAGAGATCGCCGTACAGAGCCTTGACCACGCTATCAGCATTGACGAACTCACCTTTGCGCTCTTGTAGTACCTTCTCGATCGCATCGGTCAAAGTATTACCCTGATACAAAGGACGCATCACCAAAGAACTCATCCGACCAGACTTCTTATGTTGGATATCATCGACAGTCTCAAAACTCTTAGAAGCCTTAGTTGCCTTAGCAGAAGATGCCACTTTAGGAGCTTTGGGAGCCTTGGGTATTTTCGCAACCTTAGGAGCTTTCGCTACTTTCGCAGGCTTTGCAAATTCTGACTTTACGGAAGCTGCTCTACCTCTCTTGATTGTGGAGGTAGGGATGGTCGTCAATGTCTCAAGGGAAAGGGTGTAATAGCCTAACTGAGTAGGAACACGCTTCCAACGCCCTTCACCTTTGCCTTTGGAGAGGTTTTTGGTGACACGTTCCTTGGCAACTCTAAATACAGTCTCTTCAACATCGCCGTAAAGGATATTCACGACATCATCAGCATTGACAGCTTGCCCTAACCTTTCATTCAAAATCTTTTCAATAGCTTCTGTCAGAGTTAGTCCTTCGTAGGAAGGACGCATGACCAACGAGCCACGGCGATGACCTTTTCCTCTTCCTCTTGTGGTGGTTGGCTCGACTGGTTCAGCTTCAATCTTGGCGATCGCCTTGGGCTTACGACCTCTAGTGGGAGCGGAGGGGACTTCAGCAATTAAGGTGATGGGTGCGACTGGTGCAACGGCAGTAACTGGAGCGACTGGAACAATAGTTGCAGTGGGTGTGAATTCTTTCTTTTTGCTGACTTTGGGAGCATCAGCAGGTAGACTTCCGAGAAGTGCTTCCACATGGGCAAGTTGGGCGCGAGCCTGAGCAACTTTGTCTTCGTACTCAGCGAGAAATCCTTGTAAATGGCTTTGCAATGCGAGTAAGGACGCGCCAAAAGCTTCTGGCTGTAAACTTACAGTTGAATCTATAGTCATATTTGAGAAACCAAGAAGATAATAGTAGTTGATATTTTAATTAGTTTATTTCCTCATACTTATGATGGAACAAACTCACTATTCCGTTCTATCACGTTTTGAGAGAACTCGCAATAGTTTAAGTAGCTCGGCATAAGTAAACTAAAAGCTCAGAAGGTTATTCCGCCCGCGTAGCGGGCGGAATAACCTTTGGTTCTAGGTTTTAATTAAGCCGAGCTACTTAGAAAGAATTCTCACCACTACGACTTTTGGAGATTTAGAAGGAATTTTGCTTCAGCAGCGCGATCGCTATTGGGATAGCGCTCTAACAGCCTTTGCAAGTAACGGGTTTGCTCACTGAGAAAGAAACTAGAAAATAGCAAATCATCAATGTATTGACTTTGGGGAAATTTAAGCTGCAACTCAGTGATAATGCTATCAATGCGATTCTGATAGTCAGATTGCATCGCTTTTTCTTGCCGCTCATAATTGCGGTACGAATAGTCGCTACTTTCAATGGGCTGTCCCTTCACTCCCGCAGGAGGATGAATCCGCCGCGTTTCGGAGAAATCATGATCTTCCCACTGCGATAAGAGGGTGCTGGCGATCATGAATAAGGACTTCTCACGCAGACTGTCGGGCAGTTGCGGGTTGCTGAGCAAGGCTTGATAGAGAGAAAGGGCGATCGCATTTTGACTACCACCTTGATATTTAGCCATAATTTCACTCTGGCTGCGCTGTGAAGTATCACAAACCCACCAACGCTGACAATCCCAATCCATCGGCAAGAGATAGGTGCGAATTCCTCCCCAAATTGGTAGGTAGCCATTTTTCCAGCCGCCCATTCCTGCCCAATCAGAGGCAATTTTATAACTTGATGCGGGATTTCCCTCAAGCTGCAAATTTCTCAGGTTTTGCCAACGTATTTTTTGTTCGCTTAGCAATGATTGAGCTTCTTTTTTAAAATTCTTAGCACGATCATCTTCTTGCCACCATTTACCTTGAGGATAAAAGTATTCTTCAAGAAGACGATTTGGGATCGCTTCTAAATCGAGATTGGCGGCAATTTCTAGGGCACTCGCATAGTTGTGCGATCGCGCATATTGAATGGCGATCGCATATTGCAACATGGGCTGAACAGGTTTATTGGCTGGCTCTTTTGCCAAAGTTTGCATCTGCTCGATAGATAGACCGACATCAAGGAGCGATCGCACATGGGGGAAAGCAAGATAAGTGGCATCGCGATCGCCCATAGGACTCACCATCATCTTGATCCAGAGACGCATCGCGCCAACGGGGTCGTTATTTCGCTGCAAACTTGTGGCGAGGAAATAATTGGCATCATCTGCACCAGAGTGATCGCTATAGCGCTTCAGCCAGTCTTGCCAAGCCTGTAGACGCTCTTTGGCGGAGCGTCTGGCATTGGTAGCTAAAATTGTTTGACTGCGGGGCTGACCATCAAAGTAGGAGCGCCCTGTCAGGTTTCCATATTCAAGGCAAGCTTGGGCAAATTTTGACTGGGGATATTTCTCGACCATTCCCAGCAGTAGGTAATAGGCATAGTCGCCTTTGGGGGCGTAGTTTTCGTAGCTGACGATTTTTGAAAGGGAATGTAATTGTGACAGGTCATTATCTAAAATGTTTTTGAGGAGTTCTGTCCCTTGCGGATCGCCATGACGATCTAGTTCGGCGATCGCCCAGATGCGATCGCTAGCATTGTTATCCTTCGCTAAAGCCAAGAAGAAAGCACGGGCAAAGGGAGTAATCGCTCCTGCTTTGAGCTTGCCCAATCTTTCTACTAAAATTAATTCCTGAGCGTCACTAGATAACTTTTGATATAGTGCGATCGCAGCTTGGATTTGAGACTGATCTGGTTTGGCGATTAGTTCATATTGAGTCCATTCTGATAGCCCTGCATAATTCCTGCCTTGTTCGTAGGTATTTCTGCCATAGACTGATTCATATCCCAATAGACGCGTTAAAAAGTCAAGATTGAACTGGCTGTAATATTTTGGAGAATCCTTAGGTTCGAGATTTGCTTTGGCGAGTTTGATTAACTCTTGACGAGTTTGCGGGTCATCTAGTCCAAATTCCTTTTCCCAATTTTTACTCTCGCCTTCTAATGGGTAGGGAACGACATCATAAAAGTCAGGATAAGTCGCTTTTCTTTTGATTTGATCGCGCAACCATAGAGTTGTATAGGGCTTACCGAGGCTACGAACTCCTGCTATTCCATAGTCACGTCTAGCAATATCACGCGATCGCGCATAGTAACTAAGTAATGGATAGGCTTTGGCTCCGTAGCGTTTCCATGCGGGATTAGCAACATCATCTTTTCCCCATTTTTTGACAATAATATCTTGACGAATTGCCTGTACGATTTCTTGCCACTGCGGATCAAAGCGGAGGCGATCGCGCAGGACATCATCAATTTCTAATTGGGAAATTTCTTGAGGACTGAAGGATTCTGCTTTTTGAGATATTTCTTGGGGACTAGGTATTTTAACTGTGAGGGATTGCCATAATTCTGTTGCTTTGAGCGCGGCACTAAATGAGAAAACAGTAAGCAAAATAGATATTATGTATAAATTACGTTTCTGCACAATGGTTTTCTAATGTATGAGGATGAAAACCATTAAACTTGATTTTGGTGAGATAGAAATACTTCGCAGCAATAATTTAGAGAAAGGCGGCGCATTGCGCCGCCTTTCTTTGAAAATTCTAAAAGAACAGATGGCTTTCAGGCTGAATATTGATTTCCATTGGCACAGCCATGGGGTCAGCCGAGAGGGCAAACATAATCGCATTAGCGGCAGTCTCAGGAGTTAGCATTTTGCTACGGTCAACTTTGAGGCTGACATTATCCCAAAATGGTGAATCAATTCCACCAAAATAAAACAATGTCACTTTAATTCCCAAGCGGCGCAACTCATCAGCCATACATTTGCTAAATCCCACCGCTCCGAATTTGGAAGCACAGTAAGCCGCCGCCATCGCCATCGGATGCTTGCCAAGAATTCCAATCACATTGCAGATATGTCCAACTTTGCGGTCTTTCATGACATTGGCAACCGCTTGGCTGGTGTAAAAATTCCCCTTCAAGTTGAGATCGAGCATTTGATCGATTTCCTGCGGCTCAATGCGAAGGAACTGCTTCATCACCCCTGCCCCTGCCGCATTTACCAAGATGTCAATCTGTCCGTAATGGGCGATCGCCTGTTGCACCATTGCTTCTACTTGTTCATATTTAGTAATGTCCGTAGGAATGGCGATCGCTTCGGCTTCGTAGTCATCTTCGAGGTTATGCACTAATTCTTCGAGCTTCGCTCTGTCGCGTGCGACTAGGACTAATTTTGCACCCGCTTCCGCCAATTTGGGAACTAGGGCCGCACCAATACCACCAGTTGCGCCCACCACCAATGCGACTTTGTTTTGCATTTTACTTAACAGCCTGTCTATGACTTGTTTACAATACTTTACATATTACTCTTTTTTCACCTACGCTCTAGTCACTTACAGTACTTCGCGCTTAATTAAAACCCAGAGAAATTTTGGGAGGCGGCGCTCCGCGCCGCCTCCCAAAATTTCTCTGCACTACTCAAAGCCTCAATAGGCTGTAAAGCCAAAAAGGGTTGCGCGGCTTCGCCGCGCAACCCTTTTTTTAGTTAACGAAAGTGTAGCAACACTTTTGTTAACACCCAAAATAGGCGGTGCGTGGCAAAGCCACGCACCGCCTATTTTGGGTTTACTTCAAGCTATTGATCGCTCTTTGCAGACGGGGCAATGCTAAACCTTTGCGATGGAGCAGAACCAAGGAGGGCAAAATTTCGGGGCCATGCAAGTCGCCTGTAAGGGCAGCCCGCAATGACTTCATGACCACACCTTTTTTGACACCTTGGGACTTGGTGACAGTTTTAATGACTTCGCCTGCGATGTCTGTGTCTAGCTCGGCTAAGTCTTTTAGCTCCTCGATAAGTGCATTGATAATGCCCACGATCGCCTCGCCTTTGAGAGTTTCCCTAGCTTCATCGGTGTAGTCCTCAAAATCCACAAAAAAGAACTTGCTAATCGTGGCGGCATCGGTAAGTACGGTCAAACTAGGGGCAATCAATTTGGTGAGATCGAGTAGCCATTGGCGATCGACAGTTTGTAGATCGTAGCCAGCATCTTGGAGAAAGGGAGTCAGGCGATCGCATACATCTTCAGTAGGAAGGGAGTGCAAATACTGGCTATTGATCCAATTGAGCTTGTCCCAATCGAACTTTGCGCCTGCCTTATTCACCCGATCAAAGCTAAAAATTTGAGCCGCTTCTTGTAATGAAAATAGCTCTTTGCCTTCATTGGGCGACCATCCCAGCAACGCCATGTAATTATTAAAGGCTTCGGGAATGTAACCCATGTTTCTAAATTCCCACACCGAAGTTGCGCCGTCACGCTTAGAAATTTTGGCTCCCTGTTGATTGAGAATCAAAGGTGTATGCCCAAATTGGGGCGGTGTTTCGCCCAGAGCCTCATAGATTAAGAGTTGTTTGGCAGTATTGGCGATGTGATCTTCACCGCGAATTACTTGGGTGATCTGCATATCGATGTCATCGACAACGACAGCAAAGTTATATAAAGGCAAGCCAATCTTGCCCTGCTCATCGACACGGGCAATTACCATATCGCCACCCAGATCGCTGCTGCTCCAAGAGACTGTGCCGCGTACAAGGTCATCCCAAGCGATCGCACGTGGTTCTTCGATAATAAAACGAATAACAGGGCGGCGACCTTCATTTTCAAAGGCTTGGCGCTGCTCGTCGGTGAGGTAACGATGGCGATTGTCGTAGCGGGGGGCTTGTTTATTGGCTTTTTGGACTTCTCGCATTGCTTCTAGTTCAGCCTCGGTGCAGTAGCAAAAATAGGCTTTTTTCTCAGCTAATAGCTTTTCTACGGTTGCCACATAGCGATCGGTGCGTTGAGTTTGAAAGAAGGGACCTTCATCAAAGTTAATTCCTAGCCAAGCCAAGCCTTCTAAAATATTCTGAGTGTATTCATCCTTAGATCTTTCGCGATCAGTATCTTCGACTCTGAGGATAAATGTTCCCCCCTGACGGCGGGCGTATAGCCAGTTAAATACGGCAGTGCGGGCAGTGCCTATGTGCAGATTACCTGTGGGACTTGGAGCAATACGAACTCGAACAGACATGAATTTATAAACGCTATAAAATCTAATTATCCGCTATCTAGCACAGCCTGTAGTACCAAATAAAGAAATGGCATAGCCATTTCTTTATTTAAAAACCCAGAAGTTGTTCTGCCCGCTACGCGGGCAGAACAACTTCTGGGTTTGGTTTTTAATTAAGTCGAGCTTTATGAGATAAGCCCCGAATTTGCAATGGCGCGGCGGAGCCGCGCCATTGCAAATTGGGTTGTTTTGGCTGTGAAAAAGCCGATATTAGTTCCATAATTAAAAAACTAAAGCTCTATCAAATTTTTTTAATGATTGAAGTTATCCAGTCAGTCTTGCAATCAACTATAGATGGGGTTGCAGTTGGCAGTGTTATTGCGCTGGCGGCGGTCGGTTTGACCCTTACTTACGGTATCCTGCGCCTTGCTAATTTTGCTCATGGTGACATTCTGACACTGGGGGCGTATCTCGCTTTTTTTGCGAATACAACCTTAAAGCTGGACATCTGGCTAGCGATCGCCTTGGGAGGTGTAGTTTCCATCGCCTTTGTCTTACTGTGCGAAAAAATCCTCTGGCAACCCTTGCGAACTAAGCGAGCCACATCCACGACGATGATGATTGTCTCGATTGGCTTAGCGCTGGTGATTCGCAATGTAATCGTTTTGATTTGGGGAGCGAAACCGCAAAAATATAATTTGCCGACTTTTCCTGCCATTAAACTCATAGAGCTATCGATTACGCGCAATAAAATTGTGGTGATTATCGCCGCGATCGCCTTGATTGCGGCTCTGTATTATTTATTGCAAAGCACAAAAATCGGTAAGGCAATGCGGGCGGTGGCTGATAATCCTGAACTGGCGAAAGTTGCAGGCATTAACGTCAAGGCAGTAATTATCTGGACTTGGGTAATTGCGGGGGGCATGACCGCTCTTGGTGGCAGTATGTACGGACTGATTACCAATTTGCGCCCAAATATGGGCTGGTTCTTGATTTTGCCGATGTTTGCGGCGGTAATTTTGGGCGGCATTGGCAATCCCTACGGCGCGATCGCGGGAGCTTTGATTGTGGGCATTTCCCAAGAGGTGGCGACCACTTGCCCTGCGGCTCTGGGAGATTTGCAAAAATATTGCATTGGCACAGATTACAAACTGGGCGTGGGGCTGGTAATTATGATTTTAGTGCTGCTATTTAAACCACAAGGGTTATTTAAAAGCACGATTTAGCACTTTAGCTGTTGCCAAGTGTACTACCCAAGAATTGGCTGGCGGCGCGG
>MNZA01000110.1 GCA_001873375.1 Oscillatoriales cyanobacterium CG2_30_44_21 | reverse complement strand
ATCAGCCTTTTTGGGTTTTATATTTAATTGCGCCCAGCTACTTAACTATCTCTGGGGTTTCAGCCAAAAGACGTACAAAAAATGTCTAATTTTCCGCGTTACCTAGTAGACATTTTAGAAAAATGGATGTATATTAATGAGGTGTGAGGAGCGAACTAAAGAAAAAGCCTAGGAACGAAACAGGGAAAGTAACCTAGGCTTTTTCTTTAGGTTACAGATAAAAAAAAGAGTCAAGCTATTAGCTTGACTCTTTTTTTTATCTGTCATTACTTCTTACGCTTTGAGCCTTGCTAGCACAAAGGGAGGAATTACCAAACTGGTGAACTCTCTGCTTTGATCGGCATTCCATGCGCTTAACTCTTCAGCTGATGGATGCCGCAACCAGCCATCTTCAATCCATGACTGCACCAATTGGCTATTGTCTTCAGTCAGAGCCACACCGACATCAATAAGATCCAAATTAGCCCCCACCAAAATCACCCTTGCCCTCGCTGCATGGGGCGAGAGCCATTCCCACAGTGCCACATCGACCATTTCTTCAAGGTCTTTTCTCAAGTTACTCACTAAAACTCCTCATCTTCTTCAATTGAAACCACAGAAGGATTTTGAGCGCTCAGCGCTGCCGATTTCTCAAAATCCCCCTCGCTTTGATCGCTCAGCGCGGGAGCATCGCCACTTTTAAGCTCAATAATTTCCAAATATTTAGCTTTGATCGCTTTAGCATCTTGCCATGTCAACCACTTGGGACTGCCTTGCTCACGGCTCTGATTGCGTAATAAATAGGAAGGATGGAAAATCGGCATCACCAATCTCCCTTCCCACTCGTACCATTGCCCACGCACCTTGGTAATTCCCAGCTTCACGCCCAAGATCGACTTCAGCGAAGTCGCCCCCGTCAATAAAATAATTTTGGGATCAACCAGCCTTATTTGCTCTAGTAAATAGGGTTTACAGGTAGTGGCTTCTATTTCCGTGGGGACGCGATTATTGGGCGGACGACATTTGACCGTATTGCAGATATAGACATCTCTATTAGTGTCAAATCCCACTGATTCTAAAATCTTATCTAGGAGCTGCCCCGACTTACCCACAAAAGGTAATCCTGACAAATCCTCCTGTTCCCCAGGAGCTTCACCGATGATCAAAATTTTTGCCTTGCGATCGCCTCTCTCGACAACGACATTAGTACGGGTATGCGCGAGTGGACATTTTTGGCAATTACAAGCAACATCACGCAAGTCATCCAGACTAGCAAACTGCTCACTTACTGGCACTGAAGTCGATGCCGCAGGACTGGGATTTTTGGGGGAACGCGCCGTTTTTTTGTCAGTTAAAGTCTCAGCAACGCGATCGGCTTGGGGAAGTTCGGTCAAAGGAACCTCTGAGGGTGTCAAATTAAACAGGCTCATTTGTTCTTTGTCATTCATAGACAGGATTTGCGCCCCAAAATCATTACTTCATCTTAATATTTTACAGCGCTTTGCACTTCACAAACTAAATAATGGCGGCGCGAAGCGCCGCCATTATTTGATCTTCGTGGCGCGGGCATCCTGCCCGCTTTACATTAAAAAAGGCCATGCTTTGCATGACCTTTTTTTGATTTAGCTAATCCATTCGGGAATTGCTTCTTCCTTAGTATTCGTACGCCGCTCCAAAGTTTGGCGCTCGAACTTCATGTGGATGGCGCGATTTTGCTCGCCATCGGCGGCAACGGCAAAGATCGGATAATCTTGCACACCGTCTTGGAAAGAAGTATGGAATCGGAAAGTTCCATCAGCATTTAGCTTGATCGGACGACCGCCAATCGTGACTGAAGCATCAGGCTCCGTTGCCCCATAAACAATTAGCTCAGCATCAGCAACTAGCCAAAACTGACGAGGACGAATCGGTGATTCGCTAGAGAAGAAACTGTAGCTAGACTCAAGCCCAATACCCGAGTAATTGATCCCGCTGGCGCTGATGGCTCCTGCTGCACCAGCAAACAATCCCGCACCTGAGGGGAACACATAAGAGCTTAGGGATTCAGGGGCAAAGACTCCTGCTTCGTGCTGCATGGAGCCATAGAGCGAACCAGAAATACGTTGCACTTCAGCTTCGCGAGCTATGTTGAAAATCTCGTCATAGGAGCTGTCAACTGAGGTCGATGGTGCAGCTTCAGGCTCTGGCTCAGCAACTTTCTTGCTAGGAGGTACGAGCGTAAAGAAGGTTTGACCTTTGAGGGTTTGATCCCAAGGTACGGTGATGAAGTTATCTTCTACCCATTCTGAAGGAAATACGGGAGGCACATGGACAACTTTGGAACGGGTCAAAACTAACCAACGACCGTCAGCACAGCGATAACCGAGTTCGGCAACATAGTCGCGATCGCTAATGGGGATCGGGACATACCATTCACGCGCAAGTTCATCACTATTGTATTCCTGCAAGTTATTGGGAGTTTGATAGTCCAAATTGACATCAGTGGCATCATACAAACGCAGTGCTAACTGTTGTCCGCCTTGCTTTCTTAGTTCTTCTTTTTGAGAGTTTGGCACATCCCAATATACATAAGCCCACTGAGGATCTCTAGGCAGTAAGACAATGCGGCTCTCGCCATAGCCAGTGGGTAGGTCGGCCATACTTTGATCAATGACGGCAAGCGACTCTAAATTCTCTTTTGTTTCTTCACTGCCCACATTAAATTTTGATGCTTCCACGATTTCTTGTGTCTCCGAATTACTGCTATCTACTGAGGCAGAGGCGGAACCCCTAGCCATAAGGATGGTTTGAATGTCAGCTAGTAACTGAGATTTTCGCATTCGACTGTAACGAGAAATCTCTAACTCGGCTGCTACTTTACGAAGTTGACGCAAGGTCATCTCTTCTAGGGGAGGACGTTCCCTCGCCATACAATTAACCTCCAACTGCTTGTGGTGAACTTACCGCGATCGCATATCAGTTCTGAGTTGGTGATCAAACCTAAGAGCCTTATGGTTAAATCACCTATGAGAATCTGAGGTTGATTTAAAGTAATTTTGTTTGTAGCTATGTACATTTTGCCAAAATTTTTTTGTTGGTCAATGGTTACAAAATTTATCTTTGGTTGACTTGATTAAACTAATAGAATTTATCTAGTACAGTTACCTAGCCAGAACTAAATAGCCATAATTGTTGCGGGGATCAACTCTATGTTTTTATTGGGGGATCGCAATGTCAAGACTTCGTGACATTGCGATCCCTTTAAACTAATTGGCAATTACAGCATCGTAAAATAGCCAAAAACAGAATAGGGTAAGGTGGCGCTTCGCGCCACCTTACCCTATTCTGTTTTTACAGCAATTGCCGATCAAATTTCCCTTGATGTGGGCGCAAAGCACTGTAATACTTTTGTGAATTGAAAAATCCAACCCAGTATGAGTTTTTAAACAAAGAAATGGCGTAGCCATTTCTTTGTTTGGGTTTTAATTAAGCGCAAAGCGCTGTAAGCGACTGACTGTCACTATGGTTAGGGTAGTTTGTCCGAAAAGCCATAAGATTAGAGGGACAACAAATGTGTAATTTAGTAAATTTATAAATATGAAGGCAGAACATAAATCCTTATTTGCTTCTTTAGATGCATCTTTAAAAATCTTAAAAAGTTCTTGGCATGGCTTATTTCGGGTAGCGATCGCCTCATTCATGGTTTCCTTGGTGGTGATGGGTGGTTTTGCCCTAGATGCAAATGCCGCCTTGTTTACCAGAAAAGAAGAGGTGCGATCAACTAAAGAAGTTCAGGCTTTAGTTAAGGCAGGGCTAACAGGTGACTACGTTGCCGATACTACTGACACGATCACTGTGTTGAGAGATGCGCTTAATTTGGCTGATAATTCGGAAAATCGCGCTGCGGTTAGAACTTCGGCAAAGTACAAAATTAATGCTTACATTTCCCGCTACCGCGCCGATCGCGAGAAAAGTGGTTTGTATTCTTACACCACCATGTCTACAGCCCTAAATACTTTGGCTGGATATTACAACGGTAGTTCGAGGCGATCTATACCTTTGAAAACACGCGATCGCCTTTTACAAGAGTTTGCTCGCGCTGAGTCCGCCCTTGCCCAAGGTAGGTAAAGGTGTTTGGTCATCGTCGCGAAGCGCCGATGACCATTTTTTTAAGTAAGCGCAGCACTGTATTTTTGGCAGAGCTGTAATTTTGACAGAGCCATGAAACAAGTTTGAGGACGCGAAAAAATTGACAATTGAATTGTTGACTCTAAACGAGGCTCTGTCAGAATCACAAGCTAAGGGCTTGGTGGAAGAACTCTATCAGACTGATGCGAGGGAGTTTTGGCATCGGTCGATCGCGGTGCTGCAACAGTTTGTTAGGCAGAGCCAACTTAATGGTTTACTGCTAAGTCATTATCCGTATATTCTTGCAAATCCCGTATTTCTTCAAGCTGATTTACAGACCTGGGTATTTACCGCTAGCAAATCATCGCTATTTCCCAGAGGGAACTTACCGCTCGGCGATACGCAGATTGTGCAGATTGCCAAAAGCGATAAGCTCCAGCATGAATGGTTTTGCATTTTAGTTACGGAAGCCTTTAGCATTCTGATTACCTCTTCTCCAAAAACTCATAGCTGCGCTTGGACTCTACACCCCGAGGCAATTCAAGTGGCGATCGCGACTCTGAGTGTGCGCCTGAAACGTTCGGAACAACTAAAGTTATTGCAAAATAAATTGCAGCAGTTCCCTTTAGTCATTCCTGACTATCGGATTATGTCTAGGTTTGGCGCAATTTTGATGGCGCAGTCTTCAATGCATCAGGAGTTACCAATTCCTGAGATCCAAGAGGTGGATATTATCAAAGCGATTACCCATGAGGTGCGGACACCACTAACCACGATCAGAATGTTGGTGCGATCGCTGAAGAGAAGGAAAGATATAACAACGGAAGTAAAAGCTCGACTCGAACAGGTTGATGCGGAATGCACGGAACAGATTGAAAGGTTTAATCTAATTTTTGAAGCTGCCGAGCTTGATAATTATCCTATCGTTCTTGAGGCGACTAAAATTGAAAACATTCTCAGTGGTGGCTTTTTGCGCTGGCAAGAGCAGGCAGTGAGACGACAAATATCCTTAGAAATGATTTTGCCGACCGAAATAGCCACTATTTCCAGTAATTCGTTGCTCCTATCTCAAGTTCTCAATGGCTTATTTGATCGGTTGATTCGCAGTTTCCCGCCTGATAGTCATATTCAGCTAGTGCTGACTAGCGCGGGCGAATATCTCAAATTGCAATTTCAGTCACAAGTTATGCGTCATGGGGGCGCAGACTTCCCGTTACTCAAAGCGGTGGGACAATGGTTGATGCTCCAGCCTGAGACGGGGACATTGAGCCTAAGCTTGCCAACGACAAAGACACTCCTAAAAGCGCTGGGCGGCAAGCTGACCGTCAGAATGCATTCCACTAGCGCCGCCTATGATGGTGAAATATTAACTATTTTTCTGCCTTTTAATTAGCGAGTTAAGTAACCTAAAACCCAAGAAGGTCGTGCCG
>MNZA01000206.1 GCA_001873375.1 Oscillatoriales cyanobacterium CG2_30_44_21 | reverse complement strand
CTAATAATGGGAAGGCAAGGGATAAAAATTCTTATTAATCTAAAGACCCAAGGGGCATCGGCGATCGCAAGTGAATAGAGAAGAGATTCAACAAGAAATTAAAAGATTTGACGCGCTTGTAATTGGAGGTGGGGCGGCTGGTTTATACACAGCACTCTCTCTTCACGAATATCTTAGTAAGACGAAAGGACGTGACTGGAAAATCGCTCTAGTCACCAAAGATAATTTGACAATTTCCGCCAGTGACTGGGCGCAGGGCGGGATTGCCGCTGTAATTGATAAAGATGATTCTGTGGCTTTACACGTTGCTGACACTTTGCAGGCAGGCGCGGGAATATGCGATATAGAAGCTGTGGAAGTATTGGTATCCAAAGCGGAACCACAAATTAAAAGACTGCTGGAATTTGGTGTTGATTTTGATCGGTTGCAAAATAATTCCTTAGCGCTCACCTTAGAAGCAGCACATTCTCGCAAGCGCGTACTCCATGCTGCTGATGCCACTGGACATGAGTTAGTCACGACCCTAGCCCAAAGAGTTCTGGAACAGCCCAACATTAGAGTTTTTGAGGGTTTTTTGGTGCTGGACGCGATCATCGAAGCCGATCGCTGTGCGGGAATGACTTGTCTCGATCTCAATCAAGATCTGCCAACCCCAATTGAGATGCGCTCCCCTGTGACTGTATTAGCCACAGGCGGCGGCGCACAAGTTTTTTCGCAAAACACAAATCCTGCCGCGAGTACTGGCGATGGAGTTGCGATCGCGTGGCGGGCAGGAGCAAAAGTGCGCGATCTGGAATTTGTGCAGTTTCACCCCACCGCTTTAGCGATTGAGGGCGCTCCCAGATTTTTGATTAGCGAGGCGGTGCGTGGCGAAGGCGCTCATTTAATTGATCAAAAAGGCGATCGCTTTTGTTTTAATTACCATCCTCAAGGTGAACTGGCTCCGCGTGATGTAGTCAGCCGCGCCGTATTTCAGCATTTACTCAAAACTGGCGAACCGACTGTATTTTTAGACTTGTCCCCTATTGATCGCGATCGCATTGCTTACCGCTTTCCCAACATCATTAAGCTCTGTCAAAAGTGGCATATCGATCTATTTTCGCAGCCGATCCCCGTCACCCCTGCGGCGCATTACTGCATGGGCGGCATCCTCACCGACACTTGGGGCGCTAGCTCCATCGCTGGACTCTATGCCGTTGGTGAAAGCTCTAGTACAGGTGTGCATGGAGCCAACCGCCTTGCTAGCAATTCTCTATTAGAGTGTTTTGTGTTTGGAGTGAGACTAGCCGAACGGGTATCGCAATTATTACTAAATAATTCAGATCAGCCAGAACCAAGCAGTAAAGTCCCTAAAGCGGTCAATACCAACCTTGTCTCACAGTCACGCATTGCCGATATTCGCGAAGAGTTGCGCGAACTCACATGGCGATCGGCGGGCATCTGCCGCAGTACCAAGGAATTAGAAGAGGCGATCGCCACTATTCAATTACTGCAAACAGAGATAGCTAGTTTGCAAAGCCAGACCCGTATTTGGGTAGAAACCCGCAATTTAACTGATTTTGCCTATCTATTAATAAAGTCTGCCCTATTTAGAACGGAGAGTCGAGGCGCACATTTTCGCGTGGACTATCCCGACACCGATTCCGATTGGCAAGTCCACACCGTCATCCAAGGCGATGATGTCTATGCTGCGGCGCTGTAGGCAAGTAAGTAGCTAGTGTTCCGCCCGCTACGCGGGCGGAACACTAGCTACCTAGTAGCGAAAACTGCTTGTTATTAGCAATTTCTTGACATTTGCAAACATTTATAGACTTATATTGCTAAAATGTTACATATATAAAAAGGTATAGAAACATGGCACTTTTCGGCTTATTTGGCAAAAAAGACAAAAAAGATAATTCTGAAAAGACAGAAGCATCCTACTTTCTCGATCAAGATTCTGCCAAAACCTTTGGCAACATCGACTACATGAAAACTCCCAAGGCAGTCAAAAAGACATTTCCCACGGTCAATGGAGTTAAGGGCGCGGAAATTACCGAAATTATATCGGCGGATGCAAAGCAAGCAATGTCCGAAAATCAGAACCTTGATAGCAAAGCTCCCGAACCAGTCGAAAAGCCAAGTTTTGAGCCAAAGGTCAACACTCGCGTTGATTCAAGTATGGATATGTTTTTGAATATGGCAAAAGAAATTAAGAAAAAATAAACCATAAGAGACGGCACTTTGTGCCGTCTCTTATGGTTTATAGATTTGGTGAAACAAACGCATATTGTGAGACGATCGCGCCTCCAATAATGTGTTCTTGTAATATCTTTTCCAAAACTTCCACAGTTACAGAATGATACCAAACGCCGTCTGGATAAACCAATAAAATAGGGCCGCGATCGCATACTCTTAAGCAGTTTGCTTTAGTCCGAAATATTTTTGTTTCCAGATTAAGTTCCTTAATCCGCAGCTTGAGATAGTCCCAAACTTGTAAGCCGATTTCTTTTTGACAGCACAGAGGCTTAGTCTGATCAGCACATAGAAATAAATGTTTTTCGATATGGGGAATAGAAAGTTGCTGAGCGCGAGCTGCCAGTTTTTGATTTACCAAATCAAAAGCGGTCTCGCTATCTAAGTCAGCATCTAAAATAGCAGCCTCAGTATTTGGCTCCATACAAAATTTCTCAAAAAAATTAAATTGAACTAACCAAAAATAACAGTTGCGACGCGAAGTGCCGCAATTGTTATTTTTTTATGGATTAACTTCGTTGATTGCTTTATCAGTATTGCGGAATTTCAACTCAGGCGGAGCATCAGGGAGATCTAGCAGATCGCGAATTGCTGTGTCTAAATCTTCAAAACCAAATAAACCTTCACGATCAAACCCAACCTTGCCATCGCCAGAAATTAAGACGGTTTGCGGAACTGTACCCTTGTAATAATAAGCCTCATCAGTTGGCGCATATTCTTTCTTCTGCAAGTCCAAGCTATCAACAGATACAGCTATTAAACTGAGGGTTTTGCCATAAAATCCTTGAGCCAAGTTGAGAATTGGTGAAAATCTTTTGCAGTCAGCACTGTCATCGACATAAAAAACTACCATCGCGGCGCGTCCTTGCTGTAGTGATTGCGCCAAACTAATCCGTGGCGGCACAATCGATCCATTACCGCCATACAGGGCAAATATGTTGCCATCATAGCTATCGTCTGTAAGTTTTGCCTGTACGGACTGCATATCGCCAAAAGCAATTCCTAAGTAAGCAACTACACTCAAACAACTAGCGATCGCGACACAAAAAATAAAATTTAGATACTGATGCCAATTCTTCATTATTTTTTAATTGAAATTAATACGAACTTACTCACAGTTTGCATAGGCGCATTGATCTAAAAGCAAAACCTAATATGGTGATTATATATGCGTTAGCATCGCGTCATCATCTCAGCCCATCACAAGCAACAATGCCGGCGAAGTTAGTTTTAGTTACTAAGGCTTCACATTTCTTCATAAGTACACACTAAAATATAGAGACTAGAGTCAAAAACTTACAGGTATTGACTCCGCCATAATCTCCATCAATTTATATACCTGAGTTTAAAAAATGACTGTTGCTTATCCCCACAAATTTCGCGGTCAACTGAGCGCTCAAGAAATTCTCGATCAAGTCGTGCGTCAGCGCGAAGTCCACATGGTCACTCTCAACCGCTATCGCTACAGCGAACAACGTAGTTGCAAAGACTTGACCGATTTGATTGAAAAGCTTGATGGTAAACCTCGCGATCTCATCAAAGATCTATCTCACCATATTGCTGATGAATCCCGCCATGCCCTTTGGTTAACCGATCTTCTCCATGATCTAGGCGAAGAGATTGGCACCCCCCCAGGTAACTCCTATATTGATGAATTTGAGCGTCTCATCAATGAGGACACAAATATAACCGCCGAAGATAGGGTCATTGAGGCTTTAGCAGCGATCAATGTCACCGAAAAGCGTGGCTGTGAGTACTTTGCAGCGCATATTCGGGCGCTCAAGAAGGTGGAACAGACTGACGAAAATGTTAAAGTCCGTGAAACCATCGAAAAGATTATGCCTGAAGAGGTAGAACACGTGCGCTGGGGCAATCGCAAACTTGCCGAAATTGGCAAGCAAAGCGAAGCCATGCACGCCAAAGTTGATGCGGCAAGGCGCAAGTACACGGCGATCGAACAGGCTGCCTTTGAGTCGGGAATGGATGTTTTGGCGGGTGCAGAAGTTCGCCGCGTTGAGAACCTGATGAAAATTGTCGATACTCTTCCTCTCTGGCAGCGTCCTCAATACCTTGTCGATCAGCTTCCCAAGACTCTGTTCTCTCCTGATCTGCAAAAGACCAGAGTTGAGCTAGCCAGAAAAGCTTGGGAAAAAGATCCTGCTACTTTTGTCGAGAAGTTTATCCCTATGTTCTTCTCAGCAAACCTCAAGAGTACAGCGAATAAAGCTGGCAGCTACTAATGATGCCCAGTGATGTGGCGCGAAGCGCCGCACCACTAGAAAAAGCAAAAAGCTGTAGCCTGTCGGCTACAGCTTTTTGCTTTTTAAATTAAGAAAAGGTTTAGACGGCTTAGGTCTAATCAAAAAGACTGATAATATATTAAGTAATAATAATTTATATAACTTTTTAAGATACTTTGTTTTTAACTCCTGACAAGGTTGAATTGGGAAATCGCTCCCTCCAACGTAAGTCGCTAGTTCAGTCTAAACCTCTAACTCCGATCAATACGTCAGCGTTTCCCCAAATACTAGCCAGTGCTTCTCTTTCAAGTCATTGGACAGTATGGATTTTTTCTCTGTTTTTAGTATCTGTACCAGTCTTTTTTGAAGCCCCCCTCGTTCGCCATGCGCCTTGGTTGAGCTTGATTTTTAGCGTGGGTTGGTTAGCGATCGCCAAGCATTTGCAAGAAAATACTAAGCACCACATGTGGGGAAACCTAATTTGGGGATTTAGCTTGACTTGGCTATGTGGATCGCTTTATTGGGGATGGTTGCGGTGGCAGCCTGCTTACCATGTGCCAGTTGAGGCGATCGCCTTACCTTGGGCGATTTGGGCGATCCGTGAAGATACACATAGGATTGGCGGCTGGTTTTACATTGGTTCCCTTGTTGGGACTACCATTACCGATTTATATTTTTACGTCGCCCATTTGTTTCCCCACTGGCAATCATTGATGCAAGTGGAGTCAGACGTGACCCTTGCCCAGCCCATTTTGAAGAATGCTTTAAGTCTTGTGGAAACCCCTTGGGGGATGACATGGGCTTGCCTGTTAGCCGCTTTATTATTAGTCACTGCCAATAAAGCGATGAAGTCTTCTGATTTGGGTTACTGGGCTTTTGGTGGTGCTGTACTCGGCACTATTTTTGTGGATTTATTATTTTTTGCAGTAGCAATGTTGGGCTAGAGCTGAATAAGCAGGTGGTGTCACCGCCCACTTACTCGATTTAATAATTCTTTCTTGCTTACACTAAAAGAAACAGAAACGCTTGGGCGGCGAAGCCGCCCAAGCGTTTCTGTTTCTTTGATGGCGCTAAGCGCCGCTAATCTGTA
>MNZA01000145.1 GCA_001873375.1 Oscillatoriales cyanobacterium CG2_30_44_21 | reverse complement strand
AACTGTTTGTCATGGTGCGGGAGAATATGCTAGAGATGAAGATGGTGATGATTTCTGTGAAGTTCATGTCAATACCATGGAAGGCTTTTGGTCGCTTTTGCGCTCTTGGTTACGTCCTCATCGTGGTATTTCTCAAGAAAAGTTACCTTTGTATTTGGGCTTCTTTGAGTTTGTTCATAATGCCAAGAGGAGGGGAAAAGCTCTGCTGAGTGCTTTGTTGGACTCTCTCCTTTCTTTACCTCCCCGAAACACCTATTGAGCCACAAAGAAATGGCAAAGCCATTTCTTTGTTTGAAAACTCGTACTAGCTTTGGTTTTCAACATACAAAAGTGTGACTAAACTTTTGTATATTATGCTGCAACTTTAGAGGCGATCGCATCAGCCATTTCCTGAGTACCTACCGATGAAGCTCCCGCAGGTGCAAGATCATAAGTGACGTACTTGCCTTCGGCAATCACCGCTTCAACCGCTTTTTGGACGCGCATTGCGGCTTCTGGCTCACCCAAATACTTGAGCATCAACACACCTGACAAGATTAAAGCCGTGGGGTTAACTTTGTTCTGTCCTGCATACTTGGGCGCAGAACCATGGATCGCTTCAAAAACCGCAATTCCATCGCCATAGTTGCCGCCAGGAGCGACTCCTAAGCCCCCAATCATTCCTGATGTCAAGTCAGAAACAATATCGCCATACAAGTTGGGCAGCACCAAAACATCATAAAGTTCTGGCTTTTGCATCAATTGCATACACATATTGTCAACAATCCGATCTTCAAACTCAATTTCAGGATAGGACTTGGCAACATCGCGAGCAGATTCCAAAAACAGCCCATCGGTGAACTTCATGATATTAGCTTTGTGGACTGCGGTTACTTTTTTGCGCCCATTTTCTCTGGCATAGTCAAACGCAAATTTGACAGTGCGACGGCTACAAAATTCGGAAATTGGTTTAATGCCGATCGCTGAGCCTTCGCGGATCGATTTACCTGAGAGTTCTTCCATAAACTTTCTGGCTTTTTCCGCATCCTCTGTACCAGCTTGGAACTCAATTCCTGAGTACAGATCCTCTGTGTTTTCTCGCACGATTACTAAGTCAACATCCGAAAACTTGCTCCTAACGCCTTGCATCGACTTGGCAGGGCGCAGGTTAGCATACAGATCAAGCTCTTTGCGAATGGCAACATTGACCGAGCGAAACCCTGAGCCAATGGGTGTGGTAATTGGTCCTTTGATGGCAACTTTAGTCTTACGCACAGACTCCAATACGCGATCGGGTAATGGAGTGCCGTAAGTTTCCATGACATCTACACCAGCATCTTCGATCGCCCAGTCAATCTTTACACCTGTCGCATCAACGACAGTTTGTGTAGCCTTAGCAACTTCTGGTCCAATCCCATCTCCGCGAATTAACGTAACTGAATAAGCCACAAATCTTCTCCCTAAATTTTCTGAACAACTTTTATTGATTCGTGAATGTGTTGTACTAAATCAAAAACTAAGCCCAACAAAGCTAATCAAGATCATGTTTCTAACTCTTGATACAGAGCTTTACACTACAGATAGACCTATGAAAGCGCGGCGGAGCCGCGCTTTCATAGGTCTATCTGTACTACTTATACCAATTTACAAAAATGTGACTACAATGATTGTGAATTGAAAACCAAACCCAGTAAGGGTTCTTAAATAAAGAAATGGCGTAACCATTTCTTTATTTGGTATTAAAGCCTTAATTAGGCTGTAAGTAGCTGAGCGCAGTTAAAAGTAAAACCTGTAGCGCACGCGCAGCCCGCGCTACAAGTTTTGGCTTTGTTTTTTAATTATGTTCAATCATTTAGAGACTATCAAACTATGTAATCTCGTAAATGAAACATTTGCGACACTTGACCAAAACGATACAGCGCCTTGTGCTGATTTTAAAGCCCCCAAAGGATTTGCAAGTGTCGCGAAGCGACACTTGCAAATCCTTTGGGGCTACTTAAAAGGTGTTTGCTCTGCAATAAAAAAGGTGGTTGCGTGAAGCGCAACCACCTTTTTTAGAATATTTATTCAGCAGATGCGGCGGCAGAAGCAGTACGGGCGGCGGCGGCTTCGTCAGGGCTAATGCCTAGACGAGTTAGGTTAAAACGTCCGCGATTGTCAACTTCGCGGATTTTAATTAAGACTTCATCACCAACGGCGACTTCATCTTCCACTTTGCCCACGCGACCTTCCGCCAATTGGGAAATATGTACCATGCCTTCCTTTCCAGGGAGAAACTCCACAAATGCGCCAATGGGAATAATGCGAGTGACCCGGCCGAGATAAACATCACCCGAACCCACACGGCGAGTCATGTTTTCGATGATGCGCTTGGCTTTGAGCGCCCCTTCGCCGCTCATGGACGAAATCATCACTGTGCCATCGTCTTCGATGTCGATCTTGGCTCCCGTTTCTTCAGTGATGCCCTTGATATTTTTCCCACCAGGTCCAATGATCATCCCGATTTGCTCAGGGTCGATGCGAATGGTGAGCAAGCGCGGTGCGTAGGGCGAAAGCTGTGGTCTTGGTGCAGACAGCAATTCCAACATCTTGCCCATGATGTGAGCGCGACCAGTTTTGGCTTGCTTGATCGCTTCACGCACTGTATCCATGGAGATGCTGGTGATCTTCATGTCCATTTGCAGGGCGGTGATACCTGTATCTGTGCCTGCAACTTTGAAGTCCATGTCGCCTAGGAAGTCTTCAATGCCTTGAATGTCTGTCAAAATCCGTACTTCTTCGCCTTCTTTGATCAAGCCCATCGCCACACCGCTTACAGGCTTGGAAATGGGAACACCTGCATCCATAAGCGCTAGAGTAGAACCACAGACAGAACCCATCGAAGTTGAGCCGTTAGAAGATAAAACTTCGGAGACCACGCGAAGGATGTAAGGGAACTCATTTTTGCTAGGCAGTACGGGCAGCAAAGCGCGTTCGGCCAAGGCTCCGTGACCAATCTCACGGCGACCAGGCGATCGCATGGGTTTTGCTTCACCGACAGAGTAGGGCGGGAAGTTGTAATGGTGCATATAGCGCTTTTTGGCATCAGGATGGAGGTCATCCATTTCCTGTGCATCTCCTGGAGTACCAAGGGTGGCGATCGACAACACTTGGGTCAAGCCACGATTAAATAAACCGCTACCGTGAACGCGAGGCAATACGCCGACTTCAGTCCAGATTGGACGCACTTCGTCCAGCTTCCGTCCATCAATTCTGACGCTCTGCTCAATTACTTGCAAGCGCATCAACTTTTTGGTTAGTTCCTTATAAGTTGCGCTGATTACCTTCTTGTCAGCAACGAGCTTAACGGGATCTTCATCTGGTAAAGCGGCGATCGCTTCCAAAAGCTCCGCCTTAATCGCATCAAGGTTAGCATCACGAACACTGCGATCTTTTTCACAGCTTGCCACGACTTGAGCAACTTTATCTTTTACCTGATCGGCAATAAAGTTCTCTAGGGTCAGGTCGGTTTCTGGGGCAACGATTACAGGCAAGGATATACCCATTTCTTGCAGCAACTCATTTTGAGCCTTGATTAGCTCCAGCACTGCTTCGTAGCCAAAATCGATCGCTTCGATCATGTCAGCTTCGGGCAGTTGATTTGCTCCCGCCTCGACCATGATGATTCCTTCGGCAGTACCCGCCACTACTAGGTCAAGATCTCCCGCTTCTACTTCGGCATAGGTGGGGTTAATGATGAATTCATCACCAACTAATCCAACTCGTACACCCGCCATGGGTCCCATAAATGGTAGTCCTGCGACTAGAGCGGCGATGGAGGCTCCTGTCACCGCTAGCACATCGGGTGGTGACTTTTCATCGATCGCCATAGTCGTGGCGACGATCTGCACGTCATCACGCAACCAGTTGGGAAATAGAGGACGCATGGGGCGATCAATCAAGCGGCAAGTAAGGGTTGCCTTTTCGGGGGGTCTACCTTCACGGCGCAAGAAACCACCAGGAATCCGCCCTGCGGCGTATAGCCTTTCTTCGTAGTCAACTAGCAATGGCACAAAATCAACACCATCTCGGGCGGGACCTCTGGTCGCGGTCACTAATATTGCGGTTTCGCCGCATTGCACTAATACTGAACCGCCTGCTTGGGGGGCAAAAGTGCCAATTCTTAATTTAATTTCCCTGCCATAAAAGGGGATAATTTTTGTTACGGCATCCATCTATAATCTACTTCCGTTTTGACTTTTTTCTCTCTATATCTCGCAATGTTAGCACTGATGTAGTATGCCCTGCCGTTTCTTAGTTTTTTGCGCCTCTACAACGCTTTGCGCTCAAACCAAAACCAAGAATTTTTTTTGAAACCGTTGCAAAAAGGCGTTATCACAGTGCTTTGCGGTTACTTAAAATTCTCTCTGTCTCCCTCAAAGCGTCAATAGACTGTAAGTGGCGATTTCTAGTAGCCAACGCCTAATAACTTATTTTCTTTGCGAAATTGACTAGGTAACATCACCTCAGTGCCATTTGCCCAAATCCCTAAATGCTCGGCTTGAGCTTTGGCTTCTATCTCTTCATAGCCTTGACAGTCCCTTTCTTGCAGGCGATCGTAGTGGGCTAGCCCCAGAGACAGCATGACTTTGTTGGCAACTTGCCCCCCTGCTAGGACTTCGCCTGTGTAGCGACCGAATTTGTCTTTTTTGAATACTCTTACATAGACTTCTTCATCGTTAAGAAAATTTTGCAAGATTTTCCGCGCTTGCTCTCCTCCCGACTGTAATAGCTCAGGCGCATCAATACAGGCAAGATGCACTTTAGTTTTGATGCCCCGCTCAACGAGGGTAATATTGTCTCCATCAAATACCCTGACCGCAAATGAAGCTGCCCATAATGGCTGAGTTGCGATCGCCAGACAAACTAGATTAACAATAAATATTAAAAGTAAATACTGAGCTTTGCTAATAAGAAAGGAGGCAAAAGACATTTAATAGATTGACAGAGATTAAATTAAACTGTTTTGATCTTATATCGCTAAGCACTTGTCGAACAATGAAAATATGATAAGCTCTTTTTTTGCATATAACATTCGTAAAAACATCCCATAGCCAAATGATATTTTCGCAGTCTGATTTAAATGCTCGATTTGAGCCGATAGAAGAAAATAAACAAAGAAGATATTTTAATAATGCTGTCGAAGGACTGAGAGGTTTAGCGGCTTTATGGGTTTGTCATTCTCACATAATTCAACCTTTAGATCCAAATTATCAAACAGCAAGTATTTTTGAACATCTTACAGTTGGCAGGGAGGCTGTACAGATTTTCTTTGTTTTATCAGGATATGTTATTGGGCTTACTTGCACGGATGAATTTTCAAAGAATAATGCTTATTCTTATCTGCTAAAGCGAATTATCCGCTTATTTCCAATGTATTTATTGGCAATTGTTATTTCATACTTTTTGATTTATCCCCCAGATAGCTGGCAAGTGATTCTGGGGAATATTTTCTTCTTGCAGAATTTGGCTGTGCCAAATGTTTCTAACGGCGCATTATGGTCATTAAATTTTGAAATTGTTTATTATTTAGTGTTTTTAATTGTCTGGAAATTCAGACCTAAAATTCTATTTCTACTGGTTGGCATAATAGTAAACATGGCTTTGTTATGGGTCTTTATCCCTTCATCTACAAATATATTTTCTGGCAGAAGTGTTGAATCAGACATGAAGTTATCCTAAAAGCAGATACACTACTCCTCTAAAAAGCACGATTTCAGCTTAAAGTCACCATCTTCCTAAACCAATGTACATAACTGATATTCTCACTCATGAATGCTTGTAAATACCTCAGTTTATCTAACATCTTGCAGCCAAACTCTTTTGGTATCTCTACTAGCTCTAATAAAATATATGCTATCAAGCAT
>MNZA01000102.1 GCA_001873375.1 Oscillatoriales cyanobacterium CG2_30_44_21 | reverse complement strand
GATTACTTTGATCGGACATCCTAGTATTTCTCGCAATGATCCGCAGTACTATCCTGCCTTGCTGCTCAATCAAGTCCTAGGCGGTGACACTCTAGCGAGTCGTTTGGGTACAGAAATTCGCGATCGCCTTGGTTTGACCTATGGTATTTACAGTTTCTTCCAAGCTGGCAGACCGCCGCAGGGAGCGTTTATTGTGCAGATGCAGACCAGTGGCAAGGATACGGAAAAGGCGATCGCGGCAACGGTAGCTCTGCTCAAGGATGTCCGCGATAAGGGCATTACCCAAGCCGAGTTTAATTTTGCTCAAAAGAGCTTAATTAATAGTTTCCCCACAGAGTTCGCTGATCCCGATAGTGTCGCTAGTTCTTTGCTCAGCGATGAAATCTACGGCTTTCCTGTGGGTGACTTTTACAAGTTCCCGCAGCGTGTTCAAGCAGTAACCCTAGAGCAAGTCAATCGAGCAGCGCGGGAGTTGTTGCAACCTGACAATTTACTGATTGTGTCCGTTGTCCCTAAGTAAGTAGCTCAACATAATTAAACCTAAAAACCAGAGGTCGTTCCGCCCGCGTAGCGGGCGGAACGACCTCTGGTTTTTAGGTTTAATTATGTTGAGCTACTTACTTAGGGACAACGGACACAATCAGTAAATTGTCAGGTTGCAACAACTCCCGCGCTGCTCGATTGACTTGCTCTAGGGTTACTGCTTGAACACGCTGCGGGAACTTGTAAAAGTCACCCACAGGAAAGCCGTAGATTTCATCGCTGAGCAAAGAACTAGCGACACTATCGGGATCAGCGAACTCTGTGGGGAAACTATTAATTAAGCTCTTTTGAGCAAAATTAAACTCGGCTTGGGTAATGCCCTTATCGCGGACATCCTTGAGCAGAGCTACCGTTGCCGCGATCGCCTTTTCCGTATCCTTGCCACTGGTCTGCATCTGCACAATAAACGCTCCCTGCGGCGGTCTGCCAGCTTGGAAGAAACTGTAAATACCATAGGTCAAACCAAGGCGATCGCGAATTTCTGTACCCAAACGACTCGCTAGAGTGTCACCGCCTAGGACTTGATTGAGCAGCAAGGCAGGATAGTACTGCGGATCATTGCGAGAAATACTAGGATGTCCGATCAAAGTAATCGCTTGGGTTTTGCCAGCTAGAGTCGCCTGTTTTTCTTGAGTTGCAGCTAGATTCGCAACTTTGGGAAATTGCAGTTTTGGCGATCGCCCTGCGGCTTCCCAAGTACCGAGTTTTTCTTCGAGCAGGTTTTTGATCGCCGTAGGTTCAAAGTCACCCATCAGCGTCAAAATCGTGCTGTCAGGTCGGTAATAGGTTTGATAGAACTTGACGAGATCTTCTCTTTGAATAGATTTAAGCGACTCTTCTGTCCGCATCACATTAAAAGGATGTCCTTTTGGATAGAGCGTTGATTGGAAGATGCGTCTGACTAAGGCATTGGGACTATCCAGTTCTGACTTCAAGGACAGTAAATTGCGCTGTTTATTCAGTTCAAATTCCTTGGTGGGGAAATTAGCATTTTGTAACAGGTCAGCAAGCTGGTCGATGATCACGGGCAGATCCTTGGACATAGAAATACCCGATATGCTGACACTTTCCCGCCCTGCGCCAAATCCAAGACTTGCGCCCAGATTTTCTAAACGCGAGGCGAGGGCGAGGGCATCTTTAGTAGTTGTACCATTGGTGATATTTTGGGCTGTGATTCCTGCTAGCCCTGCTTTGGCGGACGAGTCAAAGCCAGACCCTGCATTGATTTCACCGACTAAAGTTACGGTCGGTGTGCTGCGATCGCGCAATAACAAGACCTTGATCCCATTGGATAGAGTGAACTTGTCAGGGGCTACTTCGGGCGGCGCTCCTGCACTAGCGGTTAGCGCACTTTTTGGCAGATACTTAGCTACCTCAGAGGGGTCAACAGGGGAGCTAGGCTTAAAGGCATTTGCGGAATGGGCATTGGTGGGGGTGGGATCTCCTGCGGCAATTACCGAAGGCTCAAAGTAACCTACAGTGCGCTTATCGCTTTGCAAATACTGATTAGCAACTCGCTTGACATCGGCAATGGTGACGCGATCTATAGCGGCTAGGTAGCGATCGCTATAGCGATAGTCCCCAGCCACGGTTTGGTTATAGCCAATCTGAATTGCTTGGGAATTAATATCGCGATTGCCGAGGATATAACTCGCTCGCATACTGGTCTTGGCGCGATCGATTTCCGATGCCAAAATTGGCTGAGTTTTTAACTTCTCGATTTCCGCTAGCACTAACCGATCAAGCTCTTCAAGGGACTTGCCCTCGGTGGGCGTAGCACTCACAAAATACCAACCTGTGCCGATCATCGCTGAGGCACTGCCACTGACACTACTAGCCAAGCCCGTCTCGACTAGAGCTTGATAAAAGCGCGAACTTCTACCCGCCGTCAAGATGCTATCCATCACATCGATCGCTGCCACATCTGGGTCATCGACTTTCGGCAAGTTGGGATAGACCGCTTGCAAAAATGGCACACTTCCAGGCTCTTTGAGGCGGATTGGTTGCTGGATTTGTGGTTGGGGAGCCTTGGGCTTACTTTGTTGAGCCTCCGCACTAATTAGGGTTTTGGGCTTAGGTGGAGCGGCGATCGCACCGTAAATTTCCCGAACTTGTTTGAGGGTTGATTCTGTCTCAAAGTTACCGACGATGACCAAGGTGGCATTGTCAGGACGGTAAAAAGTGCGGTAATAATTTTGAATATCAGCAACGGTGTAGTTTTCCACATCAGGGCGATAGCCAATCACTGGCCAACCGTAGGAGCCTTCAGGATAGGCAGCCAGCATGACTTGACGGTATAGCCTTGTGCCAGCGCTATTGTCACCGCCATCTAGTTCTGACAGGACAACGGTACGCTCACTTTTGAGTTCATTTTCACCCGCGACCGTATTCACCATGCGATCAGCTTCCAATTGCAACATCGCTTCCAGTTTGTCGCTGCCAACGGTTCCGTAGTAAGCGGTCATGTCATAGCTGGTAAAAGCATTGGAGTTACTACCCAAAGCGCTCAGCAGTCTCCCAAATTGGATCGGGCGCTCTGTTGTGCCTTTAAACATTAAATGTTCAAGCTGGTGGGAAATACCTGTAATTCCCTTGGCTTCATTTTGCGAACCAACGCGATACCACATCTGCACGCTGACGACAGGCGCAGTATTTACTTGCTTGGTTAACACCGTTAAGCCATTGTCTAAAACTGTTTTCACGACATCGCCTGTCAGCAACTCAGGAGCTAGGCGATCCGTTGCTTTGGCGACTAAACTTGGTTGTGCCGCATAGGCTTGACTACTTGCGAGTTGCATCCACGATGGCAAATTAAGGGACAAATTACCGAGCATTACTACGGCGATCGCTGCGGCGAGTCCTCGACTCAAAAAAGAGAGCATAAAATTACGCTTCACCGAAATCTCCACGAAATACTTTTTTATTATAGTTAGCACTTACACAATTGCCCTCATCCCCTTCTCCCATGGCGGGAGAAGGGGCATAAGAAAAATTTCTTGTTCCCCTCTCCCATTGAGGGAGAGGGGTGAGGGTAATTCTTACAAGACAAATTTCTCGATCGCGGCGGCAACGCCATCTTGATCGACACTAGGCGCAACCCAATCTCCCAAGGGTTTCAGCCCTTCCGCACCATTGCCCATGACTACGCCGATTCCTGCATATTCGATCATTTCGAGATCGTTAAAGTTATCACCGATCGCCAAAACCTGCGATCGCTCAAAGCCAAGAATATTTTCAGCGAGATGCTTCACCGCCGTGCCTTTATTGGCGATCGGATTGGTTGCCTCAAAAAAAGTTGCCACTGATTTTGTCAGATATAGCTGCTGTGGAGTGTAGCGATCCTTGAGTACACGCAACATCTCGGTAATAAGCTCGGCTGTATCACTCATAGCCAAAATCTTCGTGGGCGGATAGGGCATCTTGCCTTGGGTCAAAAATTCTCGCAAATCGCCAACGACTTTTACCTCAACTTTAGAGCGCTCTGCATAGGCTTCCGTTTGAGGAGTCATTTTCCTGACATAAAGCTCATCATTAATATAGACATGAATGGACAATTGATCGTTGGCGGCATATTCGCCCAAGTCATCTAGCAAGGAGAGAGCTTGATCAATATCCACTGGCCAATGTCCCACAATTTCGTCAGTGCGCGGATCTTTAATCAAAGCCCCTTGATAGGAAATTAGGGGCAAATCAGAACCAATTAATTCATGAAATCTGACCGCCGAGCGATACATCCGACCTGTGGCGATCGCCACTTTTACGCCTTTAGCTTGAGCCGCCGCGATCGCTTGTTTGACAGGCTCATTGACCTGATTGGCATCGCCGCTAATCGTTCCATCGATATCCACCACGACTAATCTAATATCTTGCGCCATGAGTTTTTAATGCTTTGCTTCTATTGCAGTAGCTTACAGCGCTTTGCGGGTTTATGAAGTTAACTCTTCCAGAATTTGATCAAATATTTTTCTAAGCAAAAGCTTTTCATCAAAGAATATCGAAGGCTCGTCATCAGTTAAGTTTAAAGAATCAACATCAATCAATAGAAAATTTTCTCCATCATCCATTAACCATTCAATTTGAAAAAGCTGTTCCACATTCCCCAACTGGCTCTGCCAAGCCTCCCGAAACTCCAGCACCGCAGGGAATTTATAACCATCTACCGATATCGAAGTTGTTAGTTTAGAATTCTTTTGAAAATTAGAATCGGGAGTATATCCCAGCTTGATCAAGGCTTGTTCTATTTGAGAATAAGTAATCATATCTATGGGTAACTAAATTTTTATAATGGCGCAGTTGTGCTGCGACATTACAAAATCATAAACGTTCTATACCTCCCAAAATTGGGTTTTATTGTTCTGCCCGCGTAGCGGGCGTAACAATAACCAAGCGCCGCGAAGCGGCGCACCACTAATCCTTGAGTGGGAAGGCATTAATATGGCAATTAAAAAGAAAAATTTTGAGTAATCACATCACAAGTCCCTACGCATGGATTGATCAGTCATTGCAATCAATCCATCGGGCTAATTGGTATCGCTCTACGCAAACGATCGCCACCAGAGCAGGGGCGATCGCCAAAGTCGATGGACGGGAAATGATCATGTTTGCTAGCAATAATTATTTGGGCTTAGCAGGCGATCGCCGCATCGCTCAAGCCGCGATCGCGGCAGTCGAAAAGTACGGCACTGGCTCCACAGGGTCACGACTGGTGACAGGGCATTTAGATATTCATGAAGAATTAGAACGGGAAATTGCCGATCTTAAAGGCGCGGAAGCGTCTTTAGTATTCAGTTCGGGCTATCTCGCTAACTTGGGAACGATCGCGGCGATCGCGGGGGCGCGGGATTTAATTTTGGGCGATGCCTTTAATCACTCCTGTTTAAAAAAAGGCGCATTAATGAGCGGGGCAACCGTCCTAGACTATCAACACCGCGACTGCGAAGACTTGCGAGCTAAATTGCAACAGCATCGCCACCACCATCGCCGCTGTCTGATTAGCACCGATAGCGTGTTTAGCATGGATGGCGACCTCGCCCCGCTAGCCACAATCATGCAGTTAGCCGCCGAATACGACTGCATGGTATTAGTGGACGAAGCCCACGGGACAGGAGTTTTTGGCGATCGCGGCGGTGGGCTGACTGAATCCCTTAAAATTCAGTCAGAACTAATCCAAGTAGGAACCCTGAGCAAAGCATTGGGCAGTTTGGGCGGTTATGTGGCAGGTTCCGCCAAGCTGATCGATTTTTTACGCAATCGCGCCGCTACTTGGATCTATACCACTGCCCTATCGCCTGCGGACACAGCCGCCGCGATCGCCGCGATCCAGATCGCCAAGGTCGAAATCTCCCTCCGTCAGCAGCTTTGGCAAAATGTGGCGATCGTCAAGCAAGGCTTAACCGCATTGGGGCGATCGGCGATCGCCTTGGATTCACCGATCATGGCGATCAATATAGGGGATATCGCTCAAACCTTAGAGTTAGCCAATTATTTAAAAGAAAACGGCATTTTTGCCCCAGCTATCCGTCCGCCAACCGTGCCAACCGCCAGAATCCGCATTACCCTAATGGCAACCCATACTCCTGAGCAAATTCAATCCTTACTGAATTGTTTGCGGTTTTGAATAAGCAGCTAATTCTCGGCTCTAACTGTGGCGCACGCGAAGCGTGCGCCACAGTTGGTTAGATTTGAGATCATGAAATACTTTTAAAAGCGGCGCTCTGCGCCGCTTTTAAAAGTATTTCTGATTTTTAAGTCAGCATAAAGCGCTGTAACCTTGAGGATTTAACGACACCTTGGTTTATGATGATTAGGCTGTAAAGCCTGTCGGTAAAGTTCATAAGAATTCAAAGTGCTAACGTCAAAAAAGACATAGCCTAGAATATAGACTCAGCTACTTACCAATAGGGGTTTCGTAATTTAATCAAGAACCAAATTTTTAATGACGTTGCCAAGCCACATCATTAAAAGTCAGATTCTAGCTTTACGGCGAAGCCCTAACTCGTAGACAAGGACTAGTAAAATTGCTAGCCGCACCCGTTGTTTTGATGACCTATGGCTAGATACACTCAACATTTCTTAGTTGAAATCACCCCCGAAAACCTGCATTCAACGATTATCACAACGTTGGGAGCGTGTAATTTAGTGATTACTTACGAAACTGATGATTATGTAATCGCTCAAGAGATGGAAACTAACGCTTCCTTCGCCCAACTAGTAACCGTGGAAGTGCTAATCCATCGCTCAGAAATTGAAGGCAACCAAGCAAAATTGACAATCGTTACTAAAAACGCAGAGTTGCCCCTGCGGGTTGACAACTACTGTCATCGAATTTCTGATAGCGTTTCTAAAGCATTCTGTGACAGTCCAGAATGGAAACTACTAGAAGTCACAGCAGGTTTTTAGACTGCATTAAAACCCAAAAAAACTTTTGAAAGCGGCGCGATGCGCCGCTTTCAAAAGTTTTTTTGGACTACTTAAAATCGCAAAAGTCTTTGTATTGAGATTAAATGGCAAATTATTACCGTGTTCTCGCCGATAATCGGCAAGCTAGATTTAATTACGAAATACTCGAAACCTATGAAGCTGGTATCGAGTTAGTTGGCACTGAGGTCAAGTCCCTCAAAGCGGGTAAGGGAAATCTCCGCGATGCCTATGGCATCGTCAGAAAGGGACAGATCATGCTATTAAATTTATATATTTCGCCCCACCACACCACCAGTCTTTATTTCAACCATGAGCCAACGCGCACAAGGCGGCTCTTGCTGCATAAGGATGAAATCCGCAAGCTGATCGTGGCGGTTAGTCAGAAAGGATTAACGCTGATCCCGCTCAAGGTTTATCAAAAGGAAGGCTGGATCAAGGTGGATATTGGGCTAGCTCGCAATAAGAAGCTGCACGACAAGCGCGAAGACATGAAGAAACGCGATGATAAACGCGAAATCGAACGCACCATGAAAAACCACTAAAAAAATGACAGCGCAAGGCGCTGTCATTTTTTATAGAGCTTTTAATGATTTAGGTTACGGCGCGGAAAAGCCAAAACAAGAGTGGCGGCGCGAAGCGCCGCCACTCTTTATGCTAAACCAGCGATCCAATCTAAAATTTCATGATTAACGCGCTCAGGGCGATCGTCATGGGCGCAATGCCCTGCATTTTCTAGATATAGTAAAGTGGCGTTAGGCGCATACTGGACTAACCTTTTGCCTTCAGATGGCGGAATTAAGCGATCGCCATTTCCCCACATAATCAATAACGGAGCTTGCAACAGTGATAGCGCCTCGGTCAAGCTGGGCGAATAATTGGGTTGATTGATACTGCGATTTAATCTTAAAAAAGCTTCCGCCGCTTGGCGATCGCGGGCAGGTTTAGCGATGATTTCCACTAACTCCCGATCAACGCGATCGTGATCGCTGTAGACAATTCCTTTTAATACAGCCCGAATTACCCAAGGCTGACGCACTAGATAAAACAGAGGCTTCACGAATAATGCCGAAACGATCGCCTTAACTGAGCGTTCAAGGGGGCGCAAAGCAGGGGGAACTAAGTCATTAAAAGCGGCAATGTCGGGCAAGCTGATCGTCACCACACCCGCCGCCATTTCTGGGTGATGACTAGCAGCGATCGTAGCGACTAGAGCGCCAATGGAGTTGCCGACGATCACCATCGGCACGCCGACAAATTTTTGCCAAAAGTTTAAAACCTGCTCTACCCATAGATAGATCGAGTAACTGGTGGGCGGCTTCTCAGAAGCACCAAATCCCAAGAGGTCGATCGCATAGACAGTATGGGTTTCCGCGAGGGCAGGCACATTATCGCGCCATTGATCAAGGGCAGCTCCAAATCCATGAATCAGTAAAATGGGCGGCTTATTGGCAAGCGAATTGCGCGATCGGCAAAATCCATAACGCGATCGCCATCCCCGGAAGTACCAATCACGATATTGCAGACTACTCGCTCTATACATAATGCTCAATGGTTTTCAACAGTAGTGTGCAGCAAAGCTGCACACTACTATAAGCAAAAAAGCTCGCAACGCGAGCTTTTTTGCTTAACCTTTGGCTCGTTCGAGCTTACCGTCACTGCTGACGTGCAAGCCACATTCCTGATTGCTCATTTCCCACCACCAACGACCAGCCCGTAGATCTTCGCCAGCTTGCACGGCTCTGGTGCAAGGCGCACAGCCAATACTAGGGAAATTCTGATCGTGCAGAGCATTGTAAGGAACTTCATTGGCGTGAATATATTCCCAAACCTGATCAAAGCTCCAATCAATTAAAGGATTAATCTTAGCGATTTGGCGATCGCCATCTAGTTCCACCGTCTCCATACTGGAGCGATTAGCAGTTTGGTCACGGCGCAATCCTGTAATCCAAGCGTCCAGACCCTGCGTAGCCCGACCGAGCGGCTCCACCTTACGAATAAAACAACATTGTTTGCGATTTTCCACACTGTCGTAAAACAGGTTAATTCCCTTGGCGCTGACCATCTTCTCCACCGATTCTGCCTGTGGAAACATGATTCGCAGTTGAAGTTGCGGATATTTTTGTTGAACCTTGGCAATCACCTCATAGGTTTCACTATTTAAGCGCCCTGTATCGAGGGTAAATACATTAGCATCGGGCTTGATTTTGGCGATCATGTCGATTAGCACCACATCTTCTGCGCCAAAGCTGGAAGCGAGAGAAATCTGGGAATAGTTGCCTAGCGCCCAAGTAAGGACTTCTTGAGGAGTTTTGCCCTTGAGTTGCGCTGCCGCGTGATTAATATCTATTTGCAAAGTCATTAGCTAATTGTTAAGAATTTAAGAATATTTTTAAATGCTACAGCGCTTTGCGCTGAATTAAAACCGAACAAGGGAGTGGGGGCGCGAAGCGCCCCCACTCCCTTACTGCAAATCAAAAAATTGCTGATCAAACGAACCAATAATAATTTTGAAAGCGTTGCGAAGCAACGCTTTCAAAATTATTATTGGTTCGCAATGCAGATGGCGACAGCTATAGTTAGAAAAGTAGATTTGGCTGCAAGCAAATGTCCCTCACAGGCTTACCAAACATCCTCGCCAGCATTCAGTCGCGCACCAGTTGGCAGCAGCGCTGCCAATATTTGCTGATTGTCGAAAAATGGTCAGAGATAGTCGGTGAGTCTGTCGCCAAGCAAACCTGTCCCATCGGTGTTTATCAAAAATCTTTGCAGGTAGCTGTGTCTAGCCCAGTCTGGTCGCAGGCACTTACCTTTGAACGGCTCAGAATTTTAGCTAAAGTAAATGCATTGCTAGGAGAGACAAATTCCCTAGCGATCGCCGATATTCATTTCTCCACCGCTAAATGGGCAACTCAGCAAAAAACGCTCAAAGAAAGCAAAGTCGTCCCTGAAGATCATCCCAGCTATTTACCCGCGATCGCCACTCCTAAAACCCATGTCCAAGCAAAATCTAAAAGTGGCAAGCTAAAGATCGAAACAGAGATCATCAAAGCTCCTGAAACTGCTGCCGAAGCCTTTCAACGCTGGCAATCAGTAATGCAGCAACGCACTAATCAAATGCCTCCCTGTCCGCGTTGCGAGCGCCCTGCCCTCACAGGCGAGATTAGCCGTTGGCAAATGTGTCGTGTCTGTGCGATCGAAACTTTATTCAAATAAAAGCCCAATTTTAGTGGCGCGGCTTCGCCGCGCCACTAAAATTGGGCTTGGGAGCAAAGCGCAGTAGGGTTTTAGTTTTAAAACAGCAGGGGAACCTAGTCTGCTAGAATCAGGGCTAGGCTGTTATGCCGCCATGTAGTTCATGCCCCACCGACTAGGGGCTATTTGGGAACCCTTTAGAGTCACGTCACCGCCATGATGCAATCGGAAAATCTTCGTCAACGCGCCTCCGTTTTGGGGCTACAAGTATTTAGCAAGCGCTCAGCCGTTCGGCTCGGCATCGTAACGCAAATATGGCTAGATGTCGATCAACGGCAGGTGATTGGCGTGACTGTTGCCGAGCGGTTTGTACCAGGAACTCCGATTGGGATTGGTGACACCTTTTATATGTCCCTTGGCAATATTGATTTATTAGGGCCAGACGCAATTTTAGTTGACGATGAATCGGTATTAGAAGACATCTTGATTGCCGAACGTTTCACTTCTCTGATTAATAATGAGGTCGTTACCGAGTCAGGTGAGCCACTTGGTAAAGTGCGTGACTTTAAATTTGACCCCGAAACTGGGGATTTGCTGTTTTTAATTGTCGCTTCCCTTGGTAATCCGATTATTCCCGCTAGCTTGATCAGTACTTACGAGCTAGATGTCAATGAAATTATCGCTGTGGGGCGCGATCGCATCATCGTCACAGAGGGCATGGAAGATCGGATGACCCAGCTTAGCAAAGGTTTATTAGAGCGTCTCGGCTTGGGCAAAGCGCCTTGGGAAGACGACTTTGACGATGAGTACATGGTTCCGCCGACTACATCGATGCGCGATAATGCTTTATCCTCAGGTATACGCAACAGTTACTCACCGCCGCCACAACAGCGTCCCGTCTATCGCCAAGAACAATCTTGGGATGATGGCGACAATTGGGCAGAAGAGCGCGTTCCCGTGAGTCCGCCCCCACAGCAGCAGCGCCGTCAAGCTAGAGCCGAGATTCGTCCAGAGCCTTCTCGTCCGATTGTGCCAACTCCAGCACCCATTGATGATTATGACGATTACGATGATTTTGAGGAAATCTACCCTCCTGCCAAGTCGGATTTTCGTAACGAAACCCAAAAACAAATTCTGGACGCTTGGGGTGAAACCAAAATTCCTGAGCGCTCCAAACAACGACTACCCGAAGAAGACTTTGACGAGATTTAATGCTACCCCGTGACTTACTAGACCGCGCTGAAAATAGAGAAGTAGTTAGCCGCTTACTGGATCTAGGCGATCGCGCTATCCAGACTTGGGATGTGGTGTGCAGTGACTTTTTGTCACCACCCGAAATCACTGAAGCTCTGCAAATTTTTAGCAAGATGACGGAGATCCATGTTATGGCTTGGGGCGGCTACCCTCAAGCTGAACGCCAAAGACTGGCGATCACCCGCGGGGAAATGCCCCTTGATGAGTCCATGGTCAACCTCACAGCGATCTCAATTTCGGGAAATTTCTTATTTGATACTGCCACTCATCGCGACTTTTTGGGGGCAATTTTGGGAACAGGCATCGAACGGCAAAAGGTCGGCGATGTCAATGTATTAGGAGAAAAAGGCGCACAGGCGATCGTTGTCCCTGAACTGGTGGAATATTTACAAATTCATTTCAATCAAGTTCGTACTGTCCCTGTCAAAGTCAATGCGATCGCCTTTGATGAGTTAAAAATCCGCGTACCTGTCACCAAAGAACTCGTCTCTACCGAGGCATCTTTGCGGTTAGATGCGATCGCCTCCGCAGGTTTTGGGATGTCCCGCAGCAAAATGGTAGACCTGATTAATGGCGATGATGTGCGGGTCAACTGGAAAACTGTTTCCCAGCCTAGCTATCAAATTAAGTCGGGTGATTTAATCGCCATTCGTGGCAAGGGGCGCGTTACCGTTGGTGAGATTATGATCACCAAAAAAGAACGCTTTCGCGTCCAAATGACCAGATCTGTATAAAAAGAAAGGCAGTGCTTCGCACTGCCTTTCTTTTTAAAGCTAATGGCGGCGCTCTGCGCCGCCATTAGCTTTTTTTAACGGAGAGAGAGGGATTCGAACCCTCGTTAAAGTTTCCCCTAAACAGCATTTCCAGTGCTGCGCCTTCAACCACTCGGCCATCTCTCCTAGCTTGATTTTGCTTGCAATCAAGTGCTTGCTTTACCACGCGGATATCAATCATAACAAAGCATGGCGCATTTGCAAAACAAAAAGTAAGTGGCAGCGCGATGCGCCACCGCTTAGAACCAAATAAAGAGATGGCTACGCCATTTCTTTATTTGGTTCTAAGCGGCGTGTTGACGATACCAAGCGATCGTATTTTGTAGACCTTCCCTAAAGTCCACTTGAGCCGTAAATCCAAAAGCCTGCTTAGCTCGTTCTACATCCAAACATCGGCGGGGTTGACCATTGGGCTTGTCCGCTTCCCAAACAATCTCGCCTTCGTATTCCATTAATTCACAGATTAAGTGAATCAAATCCTTAATCGAAATTTCTAACCCCGTGCCAATATTCACTGGCTCAGGATCGTCATAACCAAGCGCCGCCATGACAATGCCCCGCGCCGCATCATCGGAATAGACAAACTCCCTAGTTGGTGAGCCATCACCCCATACAGAGATCGTGCGATCGCCATTTTGCTGTGCCTCATGGACTTTGCGAATCAAAGCAGGAATCACATGAGAACTACGCGGATCGAAATTATCTTCGGGGCCATACAGATTTACGGGTAGTAAGTAAATACCGTTAAATCCATACTGCTGACGATAGGATTGTAACTGCACTAGCAGAGCCTTTTTAGCAACCCCATAAGGCGCATTGGTCACTTCAGGATAGCCATTCCAAATATCTAACTCTTTAAACGGTACAGGCGTAAAATTGGGATAGGCGCAGATCGTACCAATACAGACAAATTTTTGCACCTGAGATTGATAAGCCGCATGGATCAGCTGCACACCCATCATCAGGTTGTCGTAAAAAAGTTCAGCAGGTTTCTCGCGATTTAGACCAATCCCGCCAACATGGGCTGCCAGATGAATGATTAAGTCCTGCCCTTGAGCAACCCGTGCACATACCGCTAGCGATCGCAAATCATCACTTTGCGATCGCGGCACTGTAATTAAATCGGGGTTAGCCCCTGAAGCAACTAATTGAGCAATCACCCGCTTACCGAGAAATCCTGCTCCACCAGTCACTAAGATTTTCTGCTCTTTGATCGGCTTAGATTGAGGTTCTATCATAAAAAGTTAAGAAGTACATTTACACCAATTCACGAAAGTGTTCTTAGCTTCAGCGTTTTGCGCTCAAGCCCAACCCAAGAATAATGTTGAAAGCGTTGCGAAGCAACGCTTTCAAATGGCTACCAATTAGCTGCTTGACTGGTACTACGCAAAGTTGCCATATCTTCAGCCGCTACTCCCTTAGGATTGGGCAAGCCCAACGCTTGCAAATCTGCATCAACCATTAATTCAACAAGATCCTTAAAGGTGACTTTAGGCTCCCAGCCCAACTTTTGCTTCGCCTTGGTACAGTCACCTAACAGCAAATCCACTTCCGCAGGACGAAAATAGCGCGGGTCAATCTCCACATAGTCTTCCCACTTCAGGTTGACATAGGCAAAAGCAGCTTCTAAAAACTCTCTCACCGAATGGGTTTCACCTGTAGAGATCACATAGTCGTCCGCTTTTTCCTGCTGCAACATTAGCCACATCGCCTCTACATAGTCCTTGGCATAGCCCCAGTCCCGCTTGGAGTCGAGATTGCCAAGGTATAGTTTTTTCTGTTGATTGGCGATGATTCTGGCGATCGCCCTCGTGATCTTGCGCGTCACAAAGGTTTCACCACGGCGCGGCGACTCATGGTTAAACAAAATGCCGTTACAGGCAAATAAACCATAGGACTCGCGATAGTTAATAGTCTGCCAATGGGCGTAGACCTTAGCGCAGGCATAGGGACTACGAGGATAAAAAGGGGTGTTCTCATTTTGGGGAACCGCCTGCACCAAGCCATACATTTCCGATGAGCCAGCTTGATAGAAACGAATTTCGCGATCGTTGCGCTGCTGATAGTCGCGAAGAGCTTCTAGCAAGCGTAAAGTCCCCATACCCACTGTATCCGCAGTATATTCGGGCGAGTCAAAGCTAACTCGTACATGGGACTGAGCGCCGAGATTAAAAACTTCATGGGGACGCACTGCTTCCAAAATTCGCCCTAAAGTAGTGCCGTCAGTTAGATCGCCATAATGCAGAAATAATTTAGTTGCGGGTAAGTGCGGATCTTGGTAGAGATGATCAATGCGATCGGTATTAATCGTAGAAGAACGGCGAATGATGCCGTGGACTTCATATCCTTTAGCCAATAAAAGTTCTGACAAATATGACCCGTCTTGTCCAGTAATGCCTGTAATTAGGGCGCGTTTGGTTTTACTCATTAAGTATGGATAGGGTGAATGGACTACAGTAGAAGTCTACAGTAAAACCTAGAATTGAATGGCGGCGCTTCTCGCCGCTTGTAATGATTGAATGGCGGCGCTTCTCGCCGCTTGTAATGATTGAATCGCGCCGCGATTCAATCATTACAGGCATTTGCCTTCGAGTACCATTTTCTCAAATTCAGCGACAGGCAAAGGGGGGCTAAAGAAATAGCCCTGCACTTGATCGCAGCCATGCGCTCGCAAAAATTCGACCTGCTCAAATGTCTCTACGCCTTCGGCAACCACTTCGAGGGAAAGGCTATGGGCAAGATCAATAATCGCTAGGGAAATAGTGGCATCATGGCGATCGCTAGTCACATCTTGGATAAAGCAGCGATCAATTTTGAGGGTATTCACAGGAAAATGCTTGAGATAGCTCAAGGACGAATAGCCAGTACCAAAGTCATCGATTGCCACTTTTACACCCATAGACTGCAACTGGGTTAGCACGTTAACTGTAAACTCAGCATTCTGCATAATGATGCCTTCAGTTAGTTCTAGTTCTAATTGATGGGACTCGACACCAGTTTCTAGTAAAACTTTGCTAATGATTTCTAACAAATTGTTGTCTGGCAGAAAATGTTGACCAGACAGATTCACCGCCACAAATCCATAATCTAAACCTTGTTCTCGCCACAATTTCATTTGTTCACAAACAGACCATAAAATCAATTCGCTCAAACGCAGGATTAAGCCCGTCTGCTCGGCAACAGGAATAAATTTACTAGGTAAAATCAGTCCTAGATCGGGATGTTGCCATCGAGCTAGAGCTTCCGCCCCCACAATTTTCCCTGACTTTAAACTGACCAGTGGTTGATAAAATACGCGAATTTCTCGGCGATCAATGGCTCGATGCAGACTATTTGCCAGAGCCATATATTCGGAAGACTGCACATTTAAGTCTGAGCTATAGAGTTTGTAGCTATTTCGACCATGGCTCTTGGCGTAGTACATTGCTAATTCAGCATTTTTAATTAGCCCCTCGGCTTCCTGCTGATCGTAAGGAAAAATAGTAATGCCGATACTACTAGTAATAAAAACTTCATGACCGTAAAGATTGTAGGGACGACTCAACAAATCAAGGATTTTTTGGGCTGCTAGTTTAACGCTACCGATATCGCTAACATCAGAAATGATCAAAGCAAATTCGTCCCCTTGGATTCTTGCCACAACATCGCAGGGCGCAGCATGTCTTCGTAATCGCTCGGCGATCGCCTTAAATAGTTGGTCGCCAATATCATTACCAAGGGTGTTGTTAATGATATTGAAATTATCCATATCTAAGAACAACAGGGCAAGGGGCTTGTTATTAATTTTGGCGTGCAGTACGGCTTGATTTAGAGATTCATAAAGAGCAATGCGATTGGGCAGTTGCGTCAGTTCATCGTGATGAGATAAATACTTATATTTATCGCCAACGGCTTTAATTTCACCGTAATAATGCTCTTTAACCGAGTCATATTTGTTTAAGCGCGAAGCGATCGCTCCTAATAATTCCGCCGATGTAAATGGCTTAGTTAAATAATCATCAGCGCCAAGTTGCATCGCTTGACGCATATCCCCCCTTTCGGTCAGCGCAGTTAAAAATATAAATGGAATCATTGAAGTCGAGGTTTCTTGGCGGAGTGCCAAAATAGTGCCGTAACCATCTAGTTCTGGCATGGCAATATCACAAATAATTAAATTCGGTAAATAAGTTTTAGCAACTTGCACCCCGACCAAACCATTTTCGGCTTCCAAAACATCAAACCCCTCATAAACAAGGGTTTCCATAATCTCTTCTCGCAGGGCTTGCACATCTTCAATGATTAGGATCGTTGTCATAATTTCATCAAAATATTTATTTTTTGTATAGCCTGAATCACTCTATAAAAACGGGGATTTTTACTTTGATATTAGTACCTTTACCCTCGTGACTAATAAGCTGAATCGAACCACCCAGAACTTCGACAGAACTTTTGATAATTGCCATTCCTAAACCCGTACCACTAATCATACCAACATTGTGAGCGCGATAAAAATGTTCAAAAATCTTTTCTTGATCAATAATCGGAATTCCAATTCCATGATCTTGAAATTCCAATAAAATTAGAGGCTGGCAATCCTCAACCAAAGATACTAAAAAATTTATCTCGCCACCTTCAAGAGAATATTTAATTGCATTAGACAGAAGATTAGAGATAATTTGTTTGAAAAATTTAGGATCAGTGATTACTGTTTGAGGAGCATCAATATTTTTAAAATTAATATAGTGTTTACCACTACCAATCAGTTTGGTTTGTTCAATTACTTCCAAACAAAATTCGTTCAAATTAATCACTTCTGGTTGCAACTTAAATTTACCAGATTCAGTTTTACCAACAATTAAAACTTCCTCTAATAAGCTAGTCATACCTTTCACTTCTCGTTGAATTTTATCAATCCTTTCTAGTTTTTTTTCTTCAGACATTTTATGTCCATAATTTCGTAAGAGATCGCTAGCAGTTTGAATTGTGGCGAGAGGAGTACGAAATTCATGGGACGCTCTGGCAATAAATTGTGACTTTAATTCATTTAATTCTTTCTCTCTCAGTAATGCTCTTTCAAGCTGAGATAAGCTTTGTTCTAATTGCTGGGTACGGTCGGCTACCTGTCTTTCTAAATTCTTATTTAGATCTTGAACTCGATCAAATAATTGGACTTGCTGAATGGCGATCGCCACATGACTTGCCAACTGCCTAAGCAGATCGATCTCAAACTCTTGCCAGTGGCGCGGTTGGAAACATTGATGGGCAATTAATAAGCCCCATAAAACGCCGCCAAAAGAAATCGCAACTACGACATTAGCCTTCACATGAAAGCACTGCAATAAGTCTCGATGACAGGGGCTTAAATCCGCAAGACTGACATCGTTAACGCTAGAAATAGAACAGTTTTGATACCTTTGAATTGATTCTTGATTAAAACAAGAATCTCTAACGGTTTTACCTAAAATAGACAAAGAAGCATCATTCACCGCTTCGACAATAAACGTCCCACTCCAATCATCTTGAAACTGATAGATCACCACTCGATCAATTCGCAGTAATTCTTGAGTTTCTTTGGCAGTTATGGCAAGAATTTGATCGAGACTTAATTCTCGTTGAATTTTAAATAAAATTGCATTTAATAATCTTTCTCTTTCACTTTGATAGCGCAACTGAGTTTCAACTTTTTTCCGTTCCGTAATATCGTAATAGCTACTCAGATACATTCGTTTACCCTTGTATGCGACTATTTTTGTCGAGACTAATACATCTTTAAAAGTCCCGTCTTTATGACATATTCTTGTCTCTATAGTCAGTGCTTGACCAGTTTGCTGCAACTGCTGAAGTCTTTGCAGAGCCTTACTTTGCTCTTGGCGATCAGGATACAAAAGATTGGTAAAATCTCGACTAGAATTGGCTTCACTAAGCATATAGCCTGTTAAGCTTTCCATACCATCATTGAATATAGAAAAGTAGCCTGAGTCATCGCTAAAAGTTATACCTTCTTTAATGGAAGTCAGGACTGTGCGTAAGCGTTCTTCACTTTCTAGGAGCCTTTGAGTAGACTTTACTTGGTCAGTAATATCTGTTTGAACGCCAATGTAATTAGTTAATTCTCCATAGTCATTAAATACTGGCGACACATAAAGATCATTCCAGAAAGGTGTACCATCCTTACGATAATTAAGTAATACGGCATGGCATTCTCGCTGCTCTTGAATCGCTCGACGCAGATCTAAAATACCAATCTGATTGCGATCGCCCCCTTGTAAAAATCCACAATCTCGCCCCATTACTTCCGCAGCACTATAACCCGTGATTCTCTCAAAGCTAGGATTTACATAGATCATCGGATTACCTGCTTGAGTCGCGTCAGTAATCACAATGCCATTGGAACTAGCCGCGATCGCCCTCTCTCGCAATTGCAAAGAAGCTTCGACCCGCTTACGCTCGGAAACATCGCGTAGAGAAGCCACCACATAGACTGTTTGATCATCATTGACTGACTCCGATACGCGCATTTCGGCAATGGTAGTACCGCCGCGATTAAGCACATCAATATCAGTACTTTCCCCCGCCACCATCGGCACACCAAATACCTCACCAACGATATGCTCGGATTTACAACCAAATAGTTTTTCCGCCGATTGATTGACATAACAAACTACGCCTTGGCGATCAACCACCACAAAAGCATCGGACAATTCGCTAATAATATTGCTAAATTCTTGGCTATTAAAATCTTTAGAATTAGGTTTAGAAATCTCCTCACAAGTAGCAACTATCTGACCAAGATTACGATCGCGATCGACTTGTAAAGACAGCGAAATTGATATAAATCTTGAACTGTTTAAACAGACTTCAAATTTAGTAACAGCTCTAGTTTGCAAACAATCGGCAATTTGAATACTTAGTAAACTTGACAACTCGATTGGCAAGCATTCTTGAAGTGATAAGCCAATAATATTATCTGGATTTTTCCCGCTATTCTCCCCAAAAACAAGTTGCATAAACTTGTAATTAGCAGTTTCAATTTTGACTAAGTTAGAGTCCTGCGAAATCAAGTCAACGGTCAAGACTAAGATTCCGCATTGAATTTGTTCAAGGATACTTTGCATAATTGCTAAATTCCTTATTAAATGACGCAATCATCACCCTATGACTATAATTGCATTTACTATCTACCAATGTTAAGTATTTATGAATTTAAAATTATCGGTTCCTTCCATCGGTTGCGCTAGCTGTATCGATACGATCGCCAAAGCTATCCAAGCTAGCGATCGCACCGCCAACATTACAGGCGATGCTGCCACCAGAACTATCAATATCGAGAGCGCATTAACCGAAGCACAGCTTCGCGAACTAATCGCGATCGCAGGACATGAAGTCGCTTAATTTACAGCGCTTTGCACTCCAAAGCGAGAAAGCCCTTAAAAGTGTTGCTTTGCAACACTTTTAAGGGCTTTCTTACTGCTGTCAAGCGTCGGCGCAATGCGCCGACATGACTAGTTAGGCAGTGCTTCGACAGGACGCACTATCGGTGGTGTAATCTCTTGAGCCGGTTTGAAGACAGCAGAAATGGCTCCTTGCAAAGTCTGCGCCATCACAATACGGTTTTCATAGGCAACCACCACACGTACTAAAGTCGGGATCTTGTTTTGAGTAGACTCCAGATAAATAGGTTCGACATAAAGCAAAGATTGCTCAATAGGAATGATTAATAAATTTCCTTGAACAACGCGAGAACCTTGACGATTCCACAAAGAAATTTGCTGCGAAATAACGGGATCTTGATTAATTCTGGCTTCGATTTGCTCAGGGCCATAGACCAAAATTTGCTTAGGAAAGGTATAAAGTAACAGCTTTCCATAATTCTCTCCATCAGATCGCGCCGCTAGCCATGCCACTAGATTGTTACGTGCCCTCGGCTTAAAAGGCAGCAACAAAATAAATTCTTCAAAGGGAACTTCAGGCAAACTGGTAATTAAAAAGTAAGGTTCTACTGGCTGCGACTTACTACCATAGACCTCATTAGGAATTTGCCATTGATCTTCACGGTTATAGAACACCTGAGCATCAGTCATGTGATAGGTCATCAAGCGTTCCGACTGAATTGAGAATAGATCAACAGGATAACGCAAGTGCTGCCTAAGGCTGTCAGGCATTGAGCTTAAGGGTTTAAGCAAATCAGGAAAGATTTTTGACCATGTGCGAATAATCGGATCGCTTTCATCAGCAATATAGAAGTCAGCGTTGCCATGATACGCATCAATTACAACTTTGACAGAGTTACGAATGTAATTAATTCCTTCATTGCCAATATCCGAATATGGATAACGATCGCTAGTTGTATAGGCATCAACAATCCAATAGAGAGAGCTAGGATCATCGACTAACGGATCTACATCAGCCGCCACCAAATAAGGATCACTGTCATACTGCAAAAATGGAGCGATCGCCTTCACCCTCTGCACAATATTCCTGCGAAACAACAGCTTAGTCTCAGGCAGAAATTCGGGAGTTACAGCCATCCGCCAGTCATTTAAGTATTTAGCAAACAGTATCCTTCGCCAAAACGAATCAATGGCTATTCCGCCCCTGCCATCATAAGTGTTATATACATTATCATTGTCACTAGGATAATCAAGCTCCTTTACCTTCGTGCTAGTCAGGACATAAGTATCCGTATTCTCTCCATAATAAATACGCGGCTGTCCGATCGGAATACTCTCTCTCACCGCTTCACTAGAAGTCGTAAGCGGACTACCTTCAGTAACACCAATATCTTTGATAAAGTACTCAGGTAAGCCACCCGCGCCAACCCGATTGACAGGGCTGAGCGTGAATCCATAGCCATGAGTGTAAATCAAATGCTGATTAACCCAAGTCTGTGCTTCTTGCGGAACAGAGGCATAGTCCAATTCCCGCGCCGCAATCAGAACCTGCTGTTGACTTTTAGGAATATTAGATGACCTCTCTTCGTTAATCGTATATCGATCTATGTCAGCGTCAGGAAAACCATAGTAAAGGCGAATCTGCTGAAGCTGTCGATTAGTCGCAAGTAGCGGTAACTTATCCCAAAGGCGAATATTGCGAACTGTTAGCTCATTATCTTGAATAGATTTCTCAGTTAACTTGCCCTGCGGATTAAAAACTTGCGAGTTAATACTTTCTAGCCCAAATGCCTCACGAGTTGCCGCGATCGTCCGTTGGATATACAGTTGCTCGCGGGCAAGCTCATTTGGCTGCACAATCAAAGACTGCACCGCCGTTGGTAAGCCAACGCCCAAACCAATCGCCATAACCAGATATAAACCTAACGCCATCAGCACTGGCTTCCGACTCACAGGTTGGCGATAAAACTTGAGCCATCGCACAATTAAATAAATGGCGATCGCCAAAGCCAAAATACTCAACCCCAAATACACAGACAACTGCACCACCGTATCCGTAAAACTAGCGCCATAGGAAACCCCTCTTGGAGAGTACAAAAGTTCATAACGATTGAGCCAATAGCTAAATCCAACTACCAGCATCACAATCCCACCCAACCCATAGAGGTGTCTTTGCTGAGCATAAGAAATACCCACAAATTTACCTTCACTCAAGCTATTTCCTGATAATAAATAGGTCAGAAAAACAGCAATAAAAGCAAATAGACAGACACCTACCAAACTAAATTCCAACACTTCTAATGTTGGAAGATTAAAAATATAAAAACTTAGATCTTGATTAAAAACTGCCTCAGTTTTATCAAAACTTGTAGACTGAAAATAAGGGATTATACGGAGCCACTGTCGTGAAATCACCCAAGCAGTAAATCCACTAATTAAAACAGCCGCGACCTTAAGTAAAAACTTAGGATAAACCACTAAAGCAATGGTCATCACTCCCATTACAGCGGCAGTCATAGAGGTAGAGAGAATTTGATTAATCATTATCCAGATGCGATCTGGACGAAATAGTAAAGCAGAAATCGAAGCATTCCTTAACTGTGCAGGTCGCCATTGCGCTATCGCTACTTCTCCGTAATGCATCACAATCAGGCAAATCAGGAAACTTAAACCTAAAACTATTGGCAACAGCCAAGGCAACCGAATTGAAGTAGGGACATAGCCCGATGATTTTTTTTGTAAATTTGAATTTTGTAAATTATCGCCACTTACCAAATCAGAATGTTTTAAATCTTGAGCATTCTGTAAATTTTTTAACAGATAAATTAAAGAAATTGTAAATCCTCCAACTCCTAAGCTAATCTGCACAGCAAGACGCAGCAAATACATCCGCACATAGCCCATTTCTTGGAACCAAAGAATTTCAGATCCCAGTCTCGCGACAACTTCACTGCCCAAAAACAAGCCAGCAATACCTACCAATATCCATAGGTAATAACGTTTAGGCAAGTTGAGAATAATTAACTTTGATGGAGTTGACTTCATATTCTTGGTAGATGGGCGAAACTCATTTTCTGAGGTTTTGCTACAAGTAGCGATGCTTTAAATAGTACAAATGGATTTTGGGAAGCGGCGCTCAGCGCCGCTTCCCAAAATCCTATGTGGTCTAATTAAGCGCAAAGCGCTGTAATTAGACCACATAGACAAAACCTGTGACACACGCGCAGCGTGTGCCACAGGTAGGTTTTGGGGTTTGATATTTAATTGCGTCTACCTACTTATCAGCATAAAGCGCTATAAGTTGATGGTACAGTCATTACAAGATCTTTTCTAAATAACAACAATGGGAAACCTCCAAGGTCGCGATCTTCTCAGTTTGGCAGATTTACAGCCAAGTGAGATTCAGGAATTATTAAACCTCGCTAGACAGCTTAAAGCAGGAGAAGTTGAGTTCAACTTCCAACGCAAAACATTAGGCTTACTATTTCGCAAAGCATCCACCCGAACCAGAGTTAGCTTCACGGTGGCAATGCATCAGCTAGGCGGAAACGTGATTGACCTTGATCCTAACGTAACCCAAGTTAGTCGCGGCGAGCCAATAGAAGATACCGCCAGAGTATTAGATCGTTACCTAGATGTTTTGGCTATTCGCACCTTTGAGCAGGCAGAACTGACAACTTTTGCCAAGTTTTCCAAGATGCCAATTATTAACGCCCTCAGCGACCTAGAACATCCCTGCCAAGTTCTAGCCGATTTGCTAACAGTAATGGAAAACTTTGAATCTCTAAAGGGCTTGACTCTTACCTACCTAGGCGATGGCAATAACATGGCACATTCCCTAATGATCGGCTGCGCTCTTGTAGGTATGAATGTACGCATTGCCTCACCAAAAAGCTTCGCACCAGATCCCGCGATCGTCTCTCAAGCCAGATCTTTAGCCCAACATTCGGAAGTAATTGTCACCGATGATCCCAAATCAGCAGCTAGTGCAGCCCATGTCTTATATACAGATGTATGGGCAAGCATGGGACAAGAATCAGAAGCCGAGGATCGAATTCCCATTTTCCAGCCTTACCAACTTAATTCAGAACTAATGGCTCTGGCAGATAAAAATGCAATCGCGCTCCATTGCCTTCCCGCCCATCGTGGAGAGGAGATTAGTAATGAAGTAATGGAAGGTCAACAGTCACGCATCTGGGATGAAGCCGAGAATCGTCTCCATGCCCAAAAAGCTCTATTAGCAAGCGTCCTATGAGCAATTAGCGATGTGCGACAAAGCCGCCACACCGCTAACTACAGTCTATTGAGGCTTTGAAGGGTACAGAAAAATTTTTGAAAGCGACGCGAAGCGCCGCTTTCAAAAATTTTTCTGAGTTTTCAGTAATCGCAAAGCGCTGTAAAAAATGTGACTACGCTTTTGTGAATTGAAACTAAGTACAGGACAAAAATTTAATGGAGTTAAAGAATGCTTCAGAATTAGCGTGAAGATCGAAGATGATATGCCGAAGGAAATCAAAACCAAGGCGAA
>MNZA01000251.1:6362-30298 GCA_001873375.1 Oscillatoriales cyanobacterium CG2_30_44_21 | reverse complement strand
CTTAAATCAAGACTACACCCCTGAAGTACAAGCTATTTGCTCCATCAGGTGGATTATTGAGGAATTTCATCGGGAAATTAAGCAATTGACGGGGATTGAGGCTTGCCAGTGCCGTAAATCCAGAATTCAGCGTAATCACATTGCTTGTGCCATGCTTGTTTGGCATCATCTTAAACGTTTAGCTTTTCAATCTGGTAAAACTATCTACCAACTCAAATGCGGACTTTTATCTGATTATTTACGGAGCCAGCTTAATCATCCTTCTATTCCTATGGTTCTTGCGTAAGTCCTATAGTTTTTATCAACATAAGGATTAATGGAATTATGAACTCCTCCCTGGCAAAAAACAAGCCGCGATCGCGCGCTCATCCAGTTATATCCACAATTGAGAGAGTACTCCCAAATCAGGACTTGCAAGCCTTTGTTCTATTTTTACTAATACTTAGTTCCATCCTCATATTTTGGGAAGTTGGGGCAAAATCTGGTTGGTTCTCGCCACTCATGCCTTCCGCATCACAGACCTTGAGTGACTTTTGGGGATGGATCTCTGACCCATTTTATGTAAAGGGAACTAATGATCGCGGCATTGGTTGGCATTTGGTGACTAGCTTGCGCCGTGTGGCGATCGGCTTCACAGTTGGCGCGGCGATCGCCATTCCCGCAGGAGTCCTAATCGGTCTATTTCCTGTGGTTTCCAAAGCTGTCGATCCCTTTGTGCAAATTCTCAAGCCAGTCTCCCCTTTAGCTTGGCTCCCCATCGGTTTGGGTCTGATTAAAGATTCTGAAAGTACTGCTATTTTTGTAATTGCGATTACCAGTCTTTGGCCAACTTTAATCAATACCAAATTTGGCGTGAGCAATGTAGATCCTAGCTATATCGATGTGACCCGCACTCTGGGAGCCTCGAAATGGCGGACAATTATTAAGGTGATCTTGCCTGCGGCGGCTCCCAGCATTGTGTCAGGGATGCGAATTAGCGCAGGGATTGCATGGTTGGTAATTGTCGCAGCAGAAATCCTGATCGGTGGTACGGGTGTCGGTTATTTTGTTTGGAATGAATGGAATAACCTCAGCATTACCAGCATCATCACCGCGATTCTGCTTATCGGTGCGATCGGGCTAATCATTGATCGCCTATTCGGTCTTTTACAACATTGGGTCTCATTTGGGAGGGCAATCTGATGCTAACCTCTATGGAACAAAAAATTGACAACTCCTCACAACCAGTTCAAAATCCAGCCCAAATATCCATTCGCGATATTTCAATGGTCTACCGAGGGCGTAGTGGTTTGATTGATAAGATCACACGCCGTACATCCAAGGATTACGTGGCTCTAGCTGATATTAGTTTTGACATTGCTCCCAATACCTTTGTCTCGATTATTGGTCCTTCTGGTTGCGGTAAGTCCACCTTACTAAACCTGATTGCGGGTTTAACCAATCCCACCAGTGGCGAGATTTTAATCAATGGTTCAGCAATCTATGCTCCAGGTCCCGATCGCGGGGTCGTGTTTCAGAACTACGCCCTGATGCCTTGGCTAACCGTGGCAGAAAATCTCCACTTTGCCCTCGAAGCTGTCTTCCCAGATATGTCCATCGCCGATCGCAAAAGTCGCGTTTATGAATATATCGAATTGGTGGGACTAACGGGTGCTGAGAAAAAACATCCCCACGAGCTTTCGGGTGGAATGAAGCAACGTGTCGGTATTGCTCGCGCCTTGGCGATCGATCCTGAAATACTGTTGATGGACGAACCTTTTGGCGCACTTGATGCCCTTACTCGTGGCTTCTTGCAAGATGAAGTGGCTCGCATTTGGGAACAGAAGCGTAAAACCGTGGTGATGATTACTCATAGTATTGAGGAAGCGTTGCTGCTTTCCGATAAAATTGTGATGATGAAGCGAGGACCTGCCGCAGGGATTGATGAAATCCTTGATGTGACTTTCCCCCGTCCGCGATCGCGTGAGAATCTCGACCAACAGTCGGGCTATCACGATCTCAAAGCGGAAATGGAAGACCACCTCATGCGCGAAACTCGCGCTGTGGAAGCCTCAAGAGTCTAAATTCAAGACCCTCACCCCTAGCCCCTCTCCCTTAATGGGAGAGGGGCTAGGGGTGAGGGTCACAGCCTGATTACTAAAACACTTTAAATTACTCATCAAAACAGACATTATGACCGTTGAATTTCCCAGTTTTACTTCTACTCTCCTCGCTGCCAAAAAGGCTAAGGGAATTACTTTCGCTGACCTCGAAAAATTACTAGGTCAAGACGAAGTTTGGATTGCTTCTGTTTTCTATGGACAGAATAGTGCCAGTGTTGAGCAAGCTACCCAAATCGCCGAAGCTCTTGGGCTTGGCGAAGAAATTATTTCTGCGTTGAGTGCTTATCCCAGCAAGGGTTTAGGGACAATTGTCCCCACTGACCCGCTCATCTATCGCTTCTATGAAATCATGCAGGTGTATGGATACCCGATCAAGGAAATCATCCATGAGAAGTTTGGCGATGGCATCATGAGCGCGATCGATTTCACTCTTGACATTGACAAAGTGGAAGACCCCAAAGGTGATCGCGTCAAGGTAACCATGAACGGTAAATTCCTAGCCTATAAAAAATGGTAATATAACGAATACTTCGCCGTACAGAACCAATAAATAGATGGCGTAGCCATTTATTTATTTAAAAATCCATAATGAGTTTAATTTTTAATCCACAAAAGTGTAGTCACACTTTTGTGGATCGGGGTCAAGCGCTGTATGGCGAAACCAAAACAACAGTCTCTGAATCTATAAGTCATCTAGTTTATGGCAAATCTCAAGCGTACCCGTGAAGACATCCTTAATTCAACGATTGACTTGGTACATCGACAAGGATTGCAGTCTACGGGTTTAAAGGAATTATTTGTTGCTTCGGAAGCTTCATCGGGTAGTTTTTATAACTATTTCAAATCTAAAGATGAATTTGCCCATGCTCTGATAGACTTTCAATGGCAACAGATTAGAGATAATATTTATCTTAGTGTTTCCCAAGTTAGCGATGATCCCATTGAGAAACTTTTCCTGACCCTTGAAAAAATCGAAAAGAAGCATCTCGAAGAAATTAATTGCGCTGGCTGTTTATTAGGAAACTTAATTGTCGATCTAGCGGAATATGACCAGACATTTCGCGAGCATTTGCAAAAAATATTTGATGAATGGCAATTTTTACTCTCTCAACTGCTGCACGATGGGAAAGAGCAATTAAATGATCAAGTTGATCCTGATTTACTAGCTGAACAGATTTTAACAATGCTAGAGGGGGTTTTGTTAATTGCTCGGCTCTACGATCAGCCTGAACGTCTTCAGCGAGGATTTGCCAGCATTCAGCAGTTGATTCAAAGTTCTCTCAAAGTGTAGGTAAAGCCCCAAGGTAGTTTCGCCCGCTATGCGGGCGAAACTACCTTGGGGCTTTTTAAATCAAGAAATGGCGCAGCCATTTCTTGATTTGGGATTATCAGGATACGATAACTTTCCTTAGTAGGGTATAGGCGTGATTATTCGGTATGATTAACAACTACTGCATTTGACAATATTTGGCGCAAGTACCCGACAACTTCTGATACGAGTAATCCCAAATCAAGAAATGGCATGGCTATTTCTTGATTTGGGATTACATCGCCGCCTCAGTAAGTCAAATCTTGTGCTTCTTCTAAAATTATTTACCTTACCTTATGAGTTCCTTACTAAATTATCTGATGTGTGCGCCCGACCACTATGATGTGGACTATGTGATCAACCCTTGGATGGAGGGCAATGTCCACAAATCTAGTCGCGATCGCGCTGTTGAGCAATGGCAAAAATTGTATGGAGTCTTAAAAGAGCTAGTTAATGTGGAACTAGTTACACCTGAGAAAGGCTGGCCAGATATGGTTTTCACTGCCAATGCGGGTCTAGTGCTAGGCGATAAAGCTGTATTAAGCCGATTTTTACATAAAGAACGTCAAGGCGAAGAACCTTATTTTAAAGCGTGGTTTGAGTCTAAAGGCTTTACCGTGTATGAGCTTCCTAAGGATTTACCCTTTGAAGGCGCAGGAGATGCCCTATTTGATCGTAGTGGTGGCTGGCTGTGGGCTGGTTATGGTTTTCGTTCCGAACTGGATGCTCATCCTTATTTAGCAAAATGGCTAGATGTAGAAGTTCTATCTTTACGTTTGATCGATAATCGCTTCTATCATCTTGATACTTGTTTCTGTCCGCTCACAGGTGGCTATTTACTATACTATCCTCCAGCTTTTGATTCCTATTCCAATCGTTTGATTGAAATGCGCGTTCCTGCTGATAAGCGGATTGTGATTGAAGAAGCTGATGCCGTGAATTTTGCTTGTAATGCGGTGAATGTCGATCGCAATGTGGTCATGAATAAAATTAGCGATCGCCTCAAGCAACGCATTACTGCTGCGGGTTTTAATGTGATCGAAACCCCATTAACCGAATTTCTGAAAGCAGGCGGTGCGGCTAAATGTTTGACTTTACGCACTATTGAAGTTCCCATTTCTCAGCCAGCAGAAGTTAGTAGTGAGTCCAGTGGTGTAGAAGCTCGCATCGTTGAACTTACAGGGCATCTGCTCGATTCGGGCATCATCAACCGAGCCTTAGATTTGGTCACGGACAATGGCGGCAGTTTTCAGGTTTTAGAATTTAATCTGGGCGAACAGCGTCAAAGTACTTCCCTTGCTAGAATTCGTATTTCGGCTCCATCTCACGATCTTATGGAGACGATCATGGGAGAGTTGATTGAAATCGGCGCAGTTCTTCAAGATCGCGAAACCTGTGCGGCAAATCTGGAACTAGTTTTGCAAGATGGCGTTGCTCCCGATGACTTTTATGTAACCACCATTTACCCCACCGATGCCTGTGTGGAAGGCGAGTGGATTCGTTGTGCTAATCAACGCATGGATGGCGCGATCGCCATTAGTCCTGATGGCAAAACCGCAACTTGTAAGCTCCTCCGCGATTTGGTTGCGGGTGAGCGTGTAGTAGTTGGGTATGATGGAGTTCGCACCGTTCGTAAGCCTGAAACGCGAGATAACACCAAGAAAGAAGAATTTTCCTTCATGGGTGCGGGTGTCTCTAGCGAACGCCGTGTAGAACTGGTTGTGGAGCAGATTGCTTGGGAACTTCGCCAAATTCGCGATCGCGGTGGCAAACTGGTTGTCTCCTGTGGCCCTGTTGTCGTGCATACAGGCGGCGCACCGCACCTCGCTTATTTAATTCATGAAGGTTATGTGCAGTCGATGCTCGGTGGTAACGCGATCGCTGTACATGACATGGAGCAGTCATCAATGGGAACTTCCCTTGGTGTAGACCTCAAGCGCGGCGTGAGTGTCAAAGGCGGACATCGCCACCACTTGAAGGTGATCAACTCCGTTCGTCGCTATGGCAGCATCCATAAAGCTGTGGAAGCTGGCTTTGTAAAAACAGGCGTGATGTACGAATGCGTGCAGAACAATGTTCCTTTTGTCCTCGCTGGTTCCATTCGTGATGATGGTCCCCTACCTGATACGGTCATGGATTTGCTGGAGGCTCAGCGTCTATATAGCGAACAAATTCGCGGCGCAGATATGATTTTGATGCTCTCTTCGATGCTGCACTCCATTGGCGTAGGCAACATGACCCCTGCGGGTGTGAAGATGGTCTGTGTGGACATTAACCCTGCGGTTGTCACCAAGCTTGCAGATCGTGGTTCCGTAGAGTCGGTTGGCGTGGTTACTGATGTGGGGCTATTCCTTAGTCTCCTTGTGCAACAGTTGAAAAAACTAGACAGCCCCGTTGTTGCTGCCTAATCAATAAAAAATGAGAGCGCATAGCGCTCTCATTTTTTATTGATTAGGCTAAAGCCGAGAAGTTGTTTTGCCCCGCCACTCGGGGCAAAACAACTTCTCATTTTTTTATTGCAGCATTGTCAAAAGCCCTTGCTGTCCCAATAGAACTTCGCGTAAAAAGCTAAATATCGCCACACCAATTACTGGCGAAATATCAATTCCACCAATGGGCGGAATTAACTTCCGTAGTACAAATAACAGTGGTTCAGTGGGCAATGTAATCAGAATATAGGGAAACTGCTTGACAGGAATTTGGGGATACCATGTCATCACAATCCGAAATATATATAGGAGAATAAATAACCCCAATAGAACATTCAGCGCAACAGTACTAATATCAATCAAGTTCACAGCAATAAACCAGTTTTTATATAAATTAATCGTTTTTTATATTACAGTGCTTCGCGCCGATGCTCAAAAATTTTCTACAGCGCATCGCGCTCAAAACCGAACCAACAATAAGTCTGAAAGCATTGCAAAGCAATGCTTTCAGACTTATTGTTGTGATTTGTTTGATCGAAAATGGTTGTGCCATTTCTGTCGTACCAATAGAAATTTTGATCGGCAATTGCGATAAGATTTGAGTAGAAATTTTCATTATTAGGACTTATGCAAAACTTATACAATTTTCATTTCCTTCTTCCAGAAGGGGAGTAAAAAATCATTAAGTAGCTAGGCATAAGCAACCTAAAAGCCAACAAGGTCATTCCGCCCGCGTAGCGGGCAGAATGACCTCTAGTTTTAATTATGTTGAGCTACTCAATGGTGCGAATTGCTGAGATTTGAGGAAGATAAAATGACCAAAGATATAATTCAGTGCCAAGATCCCTCCCATGATATTTGGCGGGAGCAACGTCATCCTCTCGATTGCATTTTTAATCCTCGCTCTGTGGCAGTGATTGGTGCGAGTGAGAGAGAAGGCAGTGTGGGGAGAACGTTGCTATGGAATTTGATTAGTAGCCCCTTTGGTGGCACGGTTTTTCCTGTTAATCCGCAGCGCCATAGTGTCTTGGGGATCAAGTCCTACAGAGAGATCGCCGAAGTTCCTGAAGTTGTGGACTTAGCGGTAATTGCCACACCTGCGGTAACTGTGCCGCAAGTGGTGCGTGACTGTGTAGCCGCAGGCGTAAAGGGGGCGATCATTGTGTCCGCAGGGTTTCGGGAAGTGGGTGAGCAGGGAATTGCCCTTGAGCATGAGGTTTTAGCGGCAGCACAACAGGGCGGAATGCGAATTATTGGGCCGAACTGTTTGGGATTGATGAATCCTCTGATTGGGCTAAATGCTACCTTTGCAGGGGCGATCGCCCGCAAGGGAAATGTTGCTTTTATCAGTCAAAGTGGGGCGCTCTGTACTTCGATTTTAGATTGGAGCCTCAATGAGAATGTGGGATTTAGTGCTTTTATTTCCATTGGTTCGATGTTGGATGTTAGTTGGGGCGATTTAATCGAATACCTCGGCGATGATCCCCATACCCAGAGTATCGTTCTATACATGGAGTCGATCGGTAATGCTCACGCCTTTTTGTCGGCGGCGCGGGAAGTGGCGATGGACAAGCCGATCATTGTGTTGAAGGTGGGATCAACAGAGGCAGCGGCAAAGGCGGCGGCTTCCCATACAGGCGCAATGACAGGCAGTGATGAAGTCTTCAATGCTGCTTTTAGACGTTGTGGCGTGTTGCGGGTGCATACGATTTCTGACCTGTTCGACATGGCGGAGATTTTGGCAAAACAGCCGCGCCCCAAGGGCAATTGCCTTTCGATTGTCACCAATGCGGGAGGTCCTGGGGCGATCGCCACTGATGCCCTGATTAGCGGCGGCGGCGAACTATCGGAACTTGCGACTGAAACTTTGGAAAGGTTAAATCAATTTTTACCCGCCCAATGGAGCCATCACAATCCCATTGATATTTTGGGTGATGCTAGTTGCGATCGCTATGCCCAGACCCTTGAGGTGGTTGCCGATGACCCTAATAGCGATGGTTTATTGGTGATCTTGACTCCACAGGCGATGACCAACCCCACCGCAACTGCCGAAAAGCTGGCAGCATATAGCAAATTAGGGAAGCCAATCCTCACCAGTTGGATGGGCGGCACAGGGGTGAATGCAGGTACGCAGGCTCTCAATCAAGCGAATATCCCCACCTTCCCCTATCCTGATACGGCGGTGCGCTTGTTTAACTATATGTGGCGCTATACCTACAATCTGTGCGGCATCTACGAAACGCCATTACTGCTCAAGGATTCTGATCAACACGCGCCCGATCGCGCCCTCGTTGCCCAAATCCTCAACCATGCCATCAGTAGCGATCGCCCAATTTTGACTGAGTACGAATCGAAGCAATTGTTAAGTGCCTATGGCATCCCCACAATTGACACGGAGATCGCCCATAGTGCGGATGAAGCTGTGGCGATCGCCGAGCGCTGTGGCTATCCCATCGTTTTAAAGCTCCATTCTGAAATCATTACCCACAAAACCGATGTGGGCGGGGTCAGCCTGAATTTGGAGAATGCGGAAGCGGTGTGGTCAGCCTATAAAGCGATCGCCTCACGGGTGAATGCGATCGACCCCGCCGCCTTTCTGGGCGTGACCGTGCAGCCGATGGTTAAACTTGAAGGTTATGAATTGATCTTGGGCAGTAGCCTTGATCCGCAATTTGGGGCAGTGATGCTATTTGGCACAGGTGGTCAGTTGGTGGAAGTATTTCGCGATCGGGCGTTGGCGCTACCGCCATTAAACACCACTCTCGCAAGGCGGATGATGGAACAGACTCGCATCTATCAAGCTCTCAAGGGTGTGCGGGGACGCAAATCCATCGACTTTGCCAAATTAGAACAGCTATTGGTCAGTTTTAGCCAGTTGATTGTGGAACAGCCGCAGATTAGAGAAATTGATATCAATCCTTTACTCGTATCGCCAGAAGGGATGATCGCCCTTGATGCGCGGGTGGTTTTGCATACCGCCGCCGATATCGATCAACGACCTGCCCCTGCAATTCGTCCTTATCCTGATAAATATTCTCAGCCTTGGCAATCCCTCAAAGGCGATCGCCTAAAAATTCGCCCGATCCGTCCTGAAGATGAACCAATGATGGTGCAGTTCCATAAAACTCTGTCAGAAGAAAGCGTCTATCTGCGCTATGCCCATGTGGTTAAGCTCAATCAGCGCATTTCCCATGAGCGTTTATCACGGATCTGCTTTATTGATTACGATCGCGAAATGATTCTCGTTGCTAACCGTTCCACTCCTGAAACCAATGAAATTGTCGGTGTTGCCAGATTAAGCAAATTGCATGGCACAAATGAAGCAGAATTTGCCCTGATCGTTAGCGATCATTATCAACATCAAGGAGTCGGCACAGAGTTAATGCGCCGCCTTTTGGAAATTGGCAAAGAAGAAAAGCTTGATGCGATCATCGGTTACATTCTCCATAGCAATTACCAGATGCAGAGTATTTGTCGCAAGTTGGGCTTTGATTTACATTCCGATCAAGAAATGCTCAAGGCTGTTTTTACTAATCCTAAATAATAAAGGCGGCGCTTTGCGCCGCCTTTATTACTCATGTTACGCGGGAGAGGAGCCAGAGGTGAGGTCTTTTCAGACTTCCACGTAACATTAGGGGATTGGGAAAAAAGCTGGCGTTACCCAAGGTAAAAGAAATTTGACTAAAAGACAGAGGTGGGCTACATTTCATTAATGCACCCTACAAGATTGGCAATCGCACCTATGGGCTTTGGGAGCAATCTCATGAATCTACAGCAAGTTGATTCCATTCTGTCCAAAGAACAGACTAAAGCAAATCTCAAAAAATATATTGTAGAACAACTTTCTCAGGAGCCAGAAGTAGAGAAAGTTATTATCTTTGGTTCTTTTTTAAAATCAAATACACCTAATGACATTGATATTGCTATCTTCCAAAATAGTTGTCAAGCCTACCTGACTCTTGCCTTAAAATATCGAAAGCTCTTAAGACCTTTATATTCTTTTTTCCCAATTGATGTAATTCCACTTCGCTTAGATGCTCAAGGTAGTTTTATAAACGAAATTAAGTGTGGTGAGGTGATCTATAAAAAGTGAAACTAAAATATGGTTGGATAGTATAAATTGCTAATTATCAGCGCTGATATTATCTAACCACCTTCAGTCGATCTTCAATATTCTAAACGGGATTTCACTATTTTTTATAAAGACAAAGACTTTTGAAAACATTTGAGCTTTGATGCCTACGGCGGTTTGTCGATCAAAATTTTGATTTTTCCACATCTCTACTATATTGATAGGCAAATGAAATCCAAACTTCACATTTTGGTCTTCATTAATTCTTAACGACCAGTAATCGAGATCTCTTTTTTCATAATGAAATTGAGTGTTTAAGGGAATAGGATGATCAGATACATACCTCATAGCATCAATATTCTGGGAAAATAAAAATAATAAATCTCCACTCTCTAATAGACCGATAAGAACCCTGTTTTCAATTTCTTCAATCGTATTATAAATTCTTTTAAATATGGACTCAGTTTCTTCAATAAAGATCTGACCATTGTTATTACGTTCACCTTTAAGAAATGAGAGTAAATCTCTTATTTGTTGTGCAGAATAATCGCTTACATAAGAATCAGTTATTTCATGGAAACTGTCACAAATATCGTCAGGTAAAAACCATCTAAGGGATAACAATGGGATTTTGTTATTTGCAGCAAACTCAAATGCAGGTCTTGTAAAGTCTTCAACTGATGCAACGCCAACTTGGTAATTAAAACGCTGCCGATTATCTATAGCTGAAAATGCACTCCGTCTATTGTTCTTTCTTTCGTCTAAATGTTGTCTAGTAATAACCTCAAAGTCATTAATATCGTATCTCATTCCTAATGCATTTCTAATAATCGAAAGACCCGATTTCTCTTTGTACGCCTTACATTCAAAATTAAGGCGAGATGGATATGAAAAAGGCATTTGTATTGGCGGATTCATCAATACATCAGCATCATGCGCTGCGCCTTTCCCATTAATCATGGTAAGTCCAGAGCGTTTGAATATTAAAATTCCATCAGGTACAACATTTGTGAAACCACAATTTAAAAGTAATCGTCTTACAATATATTCTAATAAACTCCCTTTTAGTTTTGATGCACTCATAACTTTCTAGAATCCTATAGTTTTGACATAACAAAAAATTCAACACTGGCACGAGAGCTTATGTATAAGATGTGCGGGCACTGGTCAGCTAATGTGGGATGGGTTCTGAAACGTCCATTTCATGCCGATAAAAAAGACGCAAATACGTCGATCACGATTTAGCTGACCAGTGCCACGTTTTCTATAAATTCCAACTTATAGTCAGAAAATCCGAGCATTTGAACATCAAAAACTGACTTATTAAAATTTTTAAACTTTGCTTGTGATTTATTTACTACAAATCTTTTGTAATGATTACCCTTAAAAGTTAATTTAATCATTTCACATACATCTTGAAATAAAGTTTGTAAATCATCATTGGTTTTTAAATACGCCCCAGAATAAAGATTGTCTTCACCACCTTTTTCTTTTTCTTTCTTTACTTTCATATAAAAATTAAGTTGTTCTTTTCTTGGGGAAACAAATTTACCTGTTTCTGCAAAAGTTTCAAATAGTGCAAAAAAGCGTAATATCATTTCAACATCAAGCATTCTACTTCTATCTGGTTTCCCATCTTCTACAACCTTAAAAACAGGAAATACAGATAATATATCTCTATAGTATTCTGCTTCGCTTAGACTTATTAAAAAGCTATTGAATTTACTATGATACATACAGTTTCTTAGCTCTTGAGCAGTTAAAGATACTGATCCTCTATTTAATCTTTCAAAAATTTCAAATTGAATTTCTGGATCAGTATTCTTTTTAATCGTAATAATATTAATTTCTTTATTTAAAAATAGATTTGTTACTATTGGAGGCAATTTTGAAAAGCTAGTTCTATCTAAATCGGATAATTTTAGATTGTTACAGAGAGTAAGTTTATCATTAACAAAAGCTTTTAAAGTTGATAATCTCTGTACACCGTCAATGACTTCATACATTGCTTCATCGCCATCTTTCTCTAGCAAGAATATTGCTGGAATAGGGATTTCCATAAATATGGATTCTATGAATCTACTTTGAATACCAATATCCCAAACGAAACCTCTTTGATATTCAGGAATATGTATATTTCCGTCATTAAAATCGGCGAGTAAATCCTTTATTTTTCTATTGCCGAAACTTTTATAAACAGTTACTGTTTTAATTTGTTTAAGTAAATTTTCAATAGACATCTTAATTACCTTATAAATACAAACGGGAAGCCTAACTATGTATTATATTGTAAGATACACGATAAATGCCTATATATGGGCAATATTGCTTAAATTGCCAGATAAAGTAACCAAATAAGTGTAATAACAAGACTTTTGCAGGATAATATCCCCAAATAAATAGAGTTCTATTTAGCAAAATGCAGCATAACATCCCTAAATCTCTGCTGAAAAATAATTCGCCTATACCCCCTCCACAATCGATCAATTTGGGCGAGCCGCCTTATTGTCATGTTTTGACAGCGTAAGAGGCTGTTTGAGAGGTTTTGATATCCCTAAATCCCCCCTCTTAAAAAGCAGGGAAAAGGGAGCCAAACCCATATTATTTCTTGTTCCCCTCTCCTGCGGGAGAGGGGCTAGGAGTGAGGACTTAGCGCTCTATTAACCTTTCTTTTTACCTTCCATATCGTAATAGTCAGGCTTGACTGTCTGTTTAGAACGGGCGATCGCTAAAGCATTATCGGCAACATCTTCTGTAATCGCTGAACCTGCGGCAATATTCACATTTGTGCCAATGGTAATGGGAGCCACTAAGACGGAGTTAGAACCTGTTTTACTGCGATCGCCAATTACAGTTTGATGCTTTTTAAAGCCATCATAGTTAGCGGTAATCGTGCCAGCACCGATGTTAACTTGCTTGCCCAGCGTGGCATCGCCCAAATAGCTCAAGTGTGCGGCATTAGTGCGATCGCCGATCTTGGCATTTTTTAATTCCACAAAGTTACCGATACGACATTTCTCGCCCACGATTGATTCTCCGCGAATCCTTGCAAAAGGTCCAATACGACAGTTATCGCCGATTTGGCTATCTTCAATTACCGAAAACTGTACTTCGCAATTCTCGCCAATGACGCTATGGTCAAGCATTGTTGAAGGGCCAATCACAGAACCAGAACCAACTTTACTATTACCGCGAATATGGGAATGCGGCTCAATGATCACATTGGGCGCAAGTTCCACATCATCGTCAATGGTGATAGTTTCAGGCAATAGCATCGTCACGCCTGCCTGCATCCATTTGTCTCTAGCGCGTTTTTGTAAGACTTCATAGGCATGGGCTAATTGAATGCGATCGTTGATTCCCAAACTTTCATCAGGATCTTCGAGATCACTGGCATAGACTGATTTGAGATAATCAAATACTTCCGTTAAATAGTATTCTTTTTGAGCATTATTAGTCGTCAATTTCGGCAGAGCTTGGGCTAGTTCTTGCCAATCAAAACAGTAAACTCCCGTACTCACCCTCTGATTGAGTAGTTGCTCAGGATTGCAGTCCCGATGTTCAATAATTCGTTCAATCTGCATTTGGCGATCGCAAAATACGCGACCATAGCCTGTAGGATTTGACAAAATTGCAGTTAATACAGTTGCCGAAGCTTGGTGTTGGCGATGACTATCAATTAGGGCTTGGATTGTCTCTGTTCGCATCAAAGGCGAGTCACCTGTCAATACCACCAACTCACCTTGAAAATCCGCCAAAGGTTCCATTAACTGCTGGATTGCGTGTCCCGTCCCCAATTGTTCCGCTTGTTCCGCGAACTCTAAATTTGGATAATTAGCAAGCGCTGATCGCACTTGATCGCTACAGTAGCCAACAATAGCAATGCGGCGATCCGCCTTGAGCGCATCGGTGGCATTGAGAACGCGCTCCACAAGAAACTTACCACCAAGGGGCTGTAACACCTTGGGCAAAGCTGATTTCATGCGAGTTCCCTTTCCCGCCGCCAAAACTGCCACTGCTAACATAAACTCTCACCTCATAAATTTCTATAAAGTTACCTTATTACTGGTCACAAGTTAGTAAAGAAGGCAATTTTTGATGCCGTGGCATAGCCACGCATTGTAAGGGCAATTCATGAATTGCCCTTACAATCCCATATTAATTTTGAAAGCGTTGCGAAGCAACGCTTTCAAAATTAATATGGGTTCTGGTTTCTTTTTAATTTTTACAGTCCTGATAGAGCTTCTTAAACTTTTGCTGCTGCGTATTGTGATCAACGATAGGTCGAGCATAGTTGCGGCGATCGCACTGATGCGGTGGAATATTTCCACTCAAAAGCTCGGCAGTGGTCAAGCCGCGCAATTCAGGCAACCAGCGCAAAATATACTCCCCTTCAGGATCGTATTTACGCGCTTGTGATGCAGGATTAAAGATCCTCAAGGGCTTAGGGTCCATTCCGCTAGAAGCGCTCCATTGCCAGCCGCCATTATTGGCAGCGAGGTCGCCATCGAGAAGCTTTCGCATAAAATATTTTTCGCCCCATTGCCAATTGATAATTAAATCTTTGGTCAAAAAACTAGCCGCAATCATCCGACAACGATTGTGCATCCATCCTGTTTGATTAAGTTGACGCATGGCAGCATCGACAATTGGATAGCCCGTGCGTCCTTCACACCAAGCCACAAACTTCTCTTCATCATCTTCCCAAGGAAATTTCTGCATCTGTGGACGATAAGCACCCGTCTCTAGTTGAGGGAAATAAAAGAGAACGTGCTGATAGAACTCGCGCCACGCCAGTTCCTGTTTCCATGTAGTCACACCTGCGGATTCTTCTTCACTGCGAACTAGTTGTTCTGAAGCGATCGCCTTTTCCCATACCCGTCTAATTCCCACTGTTCCAAACCGCAAATGGGGGCTGAGGATAGATGTGCCTGTCTCGGCAGGAAAGTCTCGCCCTGTCTGATAACGCAAAATTCCATTGCCATTACAGAAGCTTTCTAAAAGTTCTAAAGCCGCCGCCTCGCCAGATTTGGGGAGCGTAATATCATTGATAAATTCCAATTCCCGCAAACTCGGCAATGGAATGGTCGGCAGATCCTCATAACTCGCTAAACCTGTTAATTTTTGCGGTGCGTTAAAGGGCATAGGTTTGGGCTTAGCCTGCCAATTGCGCCAAAATGGTGTGTAAACCTTGTAAGGCTCACCCGCTTGCGTGGCGATCGCATCGGGAGCAATTAAGCCAATATCGATAAAACTCTGAACTTTAGTTCCCAATTCTTGCAGAGCCTGAGTTACCTCGTGATCGCGCCTAATCGCAAAGGGTTCCACATCCTGATTAAAAAATAGATGACTTGCATTTAAAGTTTTTGCTAATTCACAAATGGAACTAACAGGCGACCCATGCATAAATAACAAATCACTCCCTAAGCGCCGATAGTTATCCTGCAACTCGCGCAAACAACCCAGCATGAAATCGACTTTGCTTCCCTCAGTTACGCCATCATTAAGGATCTCTGGATCAAAGATAAAGACTCCCACCACACAACCGCGATCACCAACTTGGGTGATTGCCTCGCTCAGTGCAGGATTATCATCTATTCGCAAATCGCGCCGATGCCAGACTAAAGCGATCGCGTCTCTATTTGTCGGCAAAAAAGTCTGAGTCAATTTTGTAACCTCATACTATGAAATAACTGATAAGTAGCTAGACTTAATTAAGCCCTTGTTCCGCCCGCTACGCTGTCGGAATAAGGGCTTAATTGAGTTACTCCTAGATTGTAGTCAATCATGAACTAGGTATATCGGATATGTATTCTTTCATTAGAGTTAAAGGGCGATCGCTTTCTGTGAAGCAATGCTTTTAATTTTAATAAATGTAAAGAAATGTTGGAATCTAAAGTAGAGATATTGCGAAGCAATATCTCTACTTTAGATTCCAACATTCGCGGGCTATTTCCCAATCTTCTTGAGCGTGAATTGTCAGAATCCTTACTGCTGAATTGGGTGTAGCAATATCGGTATCAAATAACCTTTGATTGTTCTTATCGGAATCCAGTTCCAATCCTAGAAACTCAAACCCCTGACAAGCGGAGGCTCTGACCGCGGGCGCATTTTCGCCAACGCCTGCGGTAAAAATCAAGGCATCCAATCCACCCAAGCTAGCCAACATTGCCCCAATGTGCGATCGCAGACTATGCACATACACATCAAAGGCTAGTTGCGCTTGTTGATTTCCTTCCGCGATCGCCTCCAAGATTGGGCGGAAGTCCCCCGAAATCCCTGAAATACCGAGTAGTCCAGATTCACGATTGAGTAAACGATCCAGCTTTTCCACATCCATTTCAGGCTGACGCAATAAATGGATGAGAATCCCTGCATCAATGGAACCAGATCGGCTTCCCATTACCAAACCTTCAAGGGGCGTAAATCCCATCGTTGTATCGATGCTTTGTCCATTCTTAATTGCTGCTAATGAACATCCATTCCCTAGGTGACAGGTGAGTAAGCGCAAATCTTCCACTTTGCGATTTAGAATTTGAGCGGCGCGATCGCGACAATATTGATGGCTGATCCCATGAAATCCATAGCGGCGAATGCCTTGCTCTGTATACTTTGTTGGGATTGCATAAGTATAAGCCGCAGGTGCTAGATGAGCATGAAAAGCAGTATCAAAGACGGCAACTTGAGGCACATTCCCAAATACTTTCTCCGCAGCAATAATCCCTTCTAAATTCGCGGGATTATGCACTGGTGCGAAGATCGCTAATTTGGCGATCGCTGCTTTCACATCTTCATTGATGATCGTACTATGACGATATTCTGCGCCGCCATGCACCACTCGATGACCGATGATATCCACTTCTGAAGGACTGTGAAGAACTGGATATTCCCCGCTCCACAGGGTTTCCAGCATATGCGCGATGATCTTAGGGCGGGAAGTTGCGGCAATTTCTTCTTCTAAAGTCTGCCCATGCTGAGGTTTAACCCTTATTTCTGCAAATCCATCATGGTGCGTCCAGTCGATACTCGCTTCCCAAATCGGCTCGGGTGGAGTATCGGGCAAATCACCTTCTAAGTCATATAAACAGCTTTTCTGACTGCTCGATCCTGCATTGAGAATTAGTATTTTCATTGTTTGATTGCGCAATACCAACTTTTAAGTTCCTGAGAGCGATCGCAGGTCGGCATCCATAAAGCTGCGATCGCCTAAAACCTTGAGCATAGGACCCAATGCGCCAAACTGAACAATGCTCAATGAGGCAGCGGGGATATCAATGCGATCGCGATAGCGACCCATATCAATTCCTAATAGTCCGCAGAGAATGACGCGAATTGTTGCCTTGTGCGAAACTACCAGCACATTGCCCAATGGATATTGTTCTTGAATTTCAGCGATCGCAAAAGAAGCGCGACTTGCCAACTGCACCGCCGTTTCGCCGCCCGTGGGTGGATTCCATGCAGGTTCGGTCAGCCACCGCAGATAGTCTTCGCTGTAGTTCTCTTTGACAAACTCATTGGTGAGTCCTTCCCATTTGCCATAGCGAAGTTCTTTCAATCCATCACGAAATTGCATTTCCATACTGATCGCTTTGCATAGAGGCATAGCTGTAGCGATCGTGCGTTTCATCGGACTGACAAAAATTGCATCCCAGTTGATCGTTGTGTAGGTTTTGGCAAAGGCATCTGCCATTTTCTGACCATTTTCTGTCAACTCAGGATCAAGTTCACCGCAATAGCCGCCTGTGCGACTGTATGCAGTTTCTCCATGCCGTAGCAAATATAGTTTTAGGCTCATATTTTTCTCTAACTTTGCAGCGCTTTGCGCTCAAACCCAAACCAAGAATAATTTTAAAAGCGTTGCAAAGCAACGCTTTTAAAATTATTCTTGGTTTGTTTTCCGTAAGGCGGCGCATCGCGCCGCCTCATAACAATTCACAAAAGTGTGGCTACACTTTTGTGAATTGAAAAGCAAACTCAGTATGTTTTTTAGGATAAAGAGTTTATCTAGTGGGGGTAGCGCCAGTTCACGATTTCAGGCATATCAATACCATGCTCATAGGCATATCGGCGACAATCAATTTGCCGATTGAGCAAAGCTTCCTTCGCGTGAGCGCCAATATTTTTGAGCTTTGGCACACGATCAATGACATCGATCGCTAAGCTAAAGCGGTCAACTTGGTTATTGATCGCCAACTCCAAGGGCGTGTTGATATTTCCTTTTTCTTTGTAGCCGCGCACATGGAGGTTTTTGTGATTGTTGCGGCGATAGGCGAGACGGTGAATTAGCCAAGGATAGCCGTGGAAGTTGAAGATGATCGGCTTATCAGTGGTGAAGAGCGAATCAAAATCGCGATCGCTCAAACCGTGAGGATGTTCTGTATCAGGCTGTAACTTGAACAAATCCACCACATTGATGAATCGAATCTTCAATTCTGGGAAATGTTCCCAAAGGAGAATTGTCGCCGCCAAAGCTTCTTGGGTCAGGATATCACCGCAGCCTACCATCACCACATCAGGCTCCACGCCTTGGTCATTACTTGCCCAATCCCAAATGCCTAAGCCTTTGGTGCAATGCTTAAATGCTTCATCCATTGTCAAGAATTGCAAGTGAGATTGCTTGTCACAAACAATCACATTCACATAGTCCGTACTCCGCAAGCAGTGGTCAGACACCGATAGCAAGGTATTGACATCGGGTGGTAAATAGATGCGCGTCACTTCAGCACTCTTGTTCACAACCACATCCAAAAAGCCAGGATCTTGATGGGTAAAGCCGTTATGATCTTGTCGCCATACTGTCGAAGTAATCAACAAGTTAAGGGAAGCAATCGGCGATCGCCAAGCAATCTCTCTACTGATTTCCAACCATTTACAATGCTGGTTAATCATCGAGTCGATCACATGGACAAAAGATTCGTAAGTAGAAAAGAATCCATGTCTTCCTGTCAGCAAATAGCCCTCTAGCCAGCCTTCGAGGGTATGTTCACTGAGGATTTCCATCACCCGTCCATCGGTGGATAGTTCACCACCATCGGCATCTTCAGGTAGATATTCGGCAATCCAGAACTTCTTACTGACTTCGTAAATTGCTTGCAGTTTATTGGATGTATTTTCATCAGGGCCAAAGACACGGAAGTTATCCATGTTTTGGCGCATCACATCACGCAGGAAAACACCAAGGGGCTTAGTATTTTCGGCTTCACTTGCCCCAGCCTTATCAATGGATACGCCATAGTCACGGAAGTCAGGCATTCTCAAGCCACACCGAACTAGACCACCGTTAGCGATCGGATTGGCACTCATACGGCGATCGCCTGAAGGTGCAAGATCTCTCAGTTCGGCAAGTAATTTACCTGATTCATCAAATAATTCCTCTGGTTTGTAGCTCCGCATCCAATCTTCAAGCATTTGCAAATGCTCAGCATTGGTATGTATGCCTGAGAGTGGAACTTGGTGCGCTCTCCAAAAACCTTCCACCTTATGTCCATCAACTTCTGTAGGACCAGTCCAGCCTTTAGGAGTCCGCAATACGATCATCGGGAACTTGGCTCTGGTGGGAATCCCTGTACTGCGAGATTCGGCTTGGATGCTCTTGATCTCATTAATGCAATGCTCCAATGTCTCCGCGATCGCTTGATGCATCGACTCAGGATCAGAACCTTCCACAAAGTAAGGTTTGTAGCCATAGCCCACAAAGAGACTTTCCAGTTCTTCGTGACTAATGCGCGCTAACACCGTGGGATTATTAATCTTATAGCCATTCAAATGCAGAATCGGTAAAACTGCACCATCGCGAATGGGATTGATGAACTTGTTAGAGTGCCAAGCGGTAGCGAGGGGTCCCGTTTCCGATTCGCCATCACCGACCATTACCACCGAGATTAAGTCTGGATTGTCAAACACAGTGCCATAGGCATGGGAAACGCTGTAGCCCAGTTCACCACCTTCATGAATTGACCCAGGAGTTTCGGGTGTGCAGTGGCTACCAATCCCTCCAGGAAAAGAGAATTGTTTGAAGAAGAGCTTCAGTCCTTCTTCGTCTTCACTGATGTCGTGATAAATTTCAGAATAGGTTCCTTCCAAATACACTGGTCCCAAGATTCCAGGAGCGCCATGTCCTGGTCCTGCGAGGAAGATGGTATTCAGATCATATTTCTTGATCAAACGATTGAGATGGGTATAGACAAAGCTCATACCTGGACTTGATCCCCAATGTCCTAGCAAGCGATTTTTAACGTGTTCAGCTTTGAGAGGCTCGCGTAACAGAGGGTTTTCACGCAGATAAATCATGCCGATCGCTAGATAATTGCAAGCTCGCCAGTAGGCATCGATCTTACGCAATTCTTCATCACTGAGGGGGCTTCCTGCAACGGTAGAGCGAGCAGAGCCATAGCAACTGATTGCTTGATTTGAAGATTCCAAATTAGCTGTTTTGAGAGGAGTTGATACCATAAAAATACGATTTATTCCTATTGCTACAATTAGTTTCTTGGACTTCTGACCTCACAACTTTATATGAGAACGTTGCGATTCTATGTGCTTTGCACATCATTGTTTAAGATTTCCGCAGGAAATAAAGACCAAAAGATTAGTGGCGGCGCTTTGCGCCGCCACTAATCCAAAATAAGGGGCTACGCCATTTCCTTATTTTGGATTAAACCTTGTGCTGCAAAAATCCCACGAGGCTTTGTAAAAATGAGTTGCTAATTTCAGGATGTTCGACTTTGCTTGAAGTTAGACTTGTTCCATTACCATCGGCTTCCACAACCGTCATCCCCATGTCAATATCAGGGACTTCTTCCACTAGCCCCACCACAATCAACCGAAAGGCGACCTGTTGGAGCTTGGCGATCGGAATTTGTAATTTCTCGGCGATTTTTTTGAGATTAGTTGCACCATCGGCGCATCGCCATACTTGGTTTTCTTGATTGTCGAGGCGTAACTGCGGCTCCCCTGTAATTAGATTGAAGAGAGTTGAGTTTGGTTCTGGCAACTTACTTTGTAGGGCTTTCCAGTCCTTGAGACTGCGTAAGCCCATCAGAGTTGTCTCCGTTGCGGGCAGACTCAGTCCTGTCATTTCCGCCTTGGGCAGTTCAGTCTTTGCCTCAAAACGGAACTGTCCTGTTTCTATCTGAAACAAAGCGCAAACTTGACGCAAAACTTGAACACTAAATAGGAGTTTTAGTTGATCGGGTTGCAGTAGCCCTAGGGATTTGAGATTTAACCCAAGGGGGACATTTTCGGCAACTAACTTTTCTATGTCAGGGCGCAGGCGATCGCTAATCCAGCCGCGTTGCTCTATTAACTGTACTAATCCGCGATTGTCAAGGCGATCGCCTGCGGCAACCACCCGACCACTATGGAGCCAGATATATCGCAAGAATGGTTTGCCTGTTCGCAGATCTTGAGGATCGCGAATAGTTAGGATTCCAGTTTTTTGACCTTGATCTAAAAACTGAAATATCTCTGGGAGAGAAAACTCGGATAAAGAGCCTGTAATTGCCATAACTGTAAAACAGAGCTTAAATATTCAAAACCAATGCTCGAAACTATTTGAACTTACGCAAAATCTGCCAGGAGACTTGCTCTTAGACCATCTCAATGTCTAGTAGGCGGCGCGAAGAGTCACCTACTAAATCAATTATGAAGCTTCTTGAGCCATATAGTATTGGACGAGAGTCACAATTGCGTGAACTACATTGTTGCGATCCTCGGCGTTCAAAACCACCACAGGCGGTTGGTTCTGTTCATCGACAAAACCCAAGGCTAGCTTGATGTTTTCACTTGCCCAAGCGCCCTCACAATCCATGTGGGTAATTCCGATGATGTAAGGGATTTGCACTCGCCGATTCATGAAGCTCAAAATGCGTCTAGCATAGCGGAACTCATGGGGGCGATGGGCAGCAACTAGCAAGACAAAAGCGTGAGCTTTGCGAATTAAGATATCCCACATAAAGTCAAAGCGTTGCTGCCCTGGTGTTCCGTAAATATGCAGAGCCATATTCGGACCAAAGGTAAGTCTTCCGAAATCCATTGCCACTGTTGTTTTGTGCTTGATCTCTGCGGTCTCATCAGTGGCGCGGCGATCGGTGTCAACCACCTCAATCTCACTCACAGTCCGAATAAAGGTTGACTTTCCTGCACCAACTGTTCCCGCGACCACTAGGCGCATGATTTCCATAAATTTGTAATTCCCATTCCTTTAAGAAAATATTAGGCTGAGATATATCGAGCGTTTGCCACCCAATACACCTCAACCTAGAACGCGCCTAACCAAGGGCGGCTTTGAGATCGCTGACCACTCGCTTAATTTCCAACATCAACAATCCCTGTTTCGCCGCCTTGCTTGCCAACACCAGCAACACTGCTTCTTCGCCGCAACTGGTCAAGATGCCATAGCCTTTGTCACCTTCCACATACAGGCGATCGATATCACCTCGGACGAGTTCATTCCCAATGCGCTCACCAAGAGAGAGCATCGCGGCGGACATTGCCGATACCCGCTCTTCATCCATGCCACTGGGCAGTGTGGAGGCAAGGGGAAGACCATCGGGAGACACAAGGGCTGCGCCTTGGACATCACTGGTGCTAGTAACCAGATTTTGCAAAATACTTTCTAGCTTGGCAACGTTAATACTCATGATTTCACTCCAAATGATCTTGATAAACAGTTTATAAATACTTTAATTCTATTTGGTTTAGACTCAGCCACGGGCTGAGTCTAAGTCGGAAGCATCCCTTCAAAGTAGAAGTAAGTCGCTTCAGCAACGGTTATACCAACTTACAAAAGTGTGACTACACTGTTTGTGAATTGAGAACCATATTCCCTAAAGGCTTTCCAGCAAAGAAATGACTACGCCATTTCTTTGCTCGGCATTACTTCATGCTGGAAGCGCCCGTGGCAATCATGCGCTTAAACAATCCTTCTGTCCATCCTGTCTCGCGTAAGACAGCTTGCGAAGATACTTCTACATAGGCTTGCTCAATAAATGCAAGATCAATCATGCAAATTCTGCCCAAAGCATCACGAAGATCGCCACTCAGTCCTGCGGCGCTCAGTTGTTTACCCACTTCGTTGACAACGGTTGCCATCGCAGGGACAACGTGCTGTGGTCCAATGCCAATCTGAACATGGACTAGCCCGATACGCCAACGTCTTGCAGCATAGGCATTTCCCCAATCGTCCATGCCTGTAAACATTTCGCCAAACCATTCCACGAAAGTCTCATTCAAGCGGTGCATCCTTCCTTCTCTGGCATTGATAATTGCATTCATCTCTGCGTCACGGGCTAGATAACTGTAGAAGACTTCCGCCATTGCCAAGGCAATCGATCTCCCCCATGCAGCATTGGCTTTAAGCAAGCTTTTGTCAGCCTCAGAAAAGCTCATGCGTTGGGTCATGGTTGTCATAAAAGCTTGTGGATCAAGAGACATAAGCCCTCCAGTGTGTTTAGATCAAATATTTAAGACTGTTGAGACATTTGAGCATCTTTTTTAATTTTAGAACTGATTGCCTCTTGCAGTTTGATTGCTACAGGAAACTTCATACATCTCTTGGAAACTTATCTTCTTACTCTCTTCCCAGCAAAAAAATAGACAAATAGATGTTGCTGGGAAGGGAGTATACCAATTCACAAAAGTGTGACTAGAATACTGGGTTTAGAAGTAGATAAGAGATTGCTAGAAATTAGCCAAAGTAAAGAAACAGGAAGACTGAAATAATGGAGACTGTCAGGTAAAGTGTGTAAGTATCTAGGCATAAGTAAACTAAAAAAACAGAGGTCGCTCCGCTCTCAACGCGGGTAGAACGACCTTCATTGTGAAGTTTGTGTTTTTTGGAATGGAATTCTCTAATTGAGTCCTTGGTACAGCGCTTTGCACTGACTTAGAACCCAGGGAGATTTTGGGAATCTCCCTGTACCCCTCAAAACCTCAATAGACTGTATGTTCATTCGATACGCGATTTCATGCCATTCATGAAATCGTAAAGAAAATATCCACAATCTTTCAGGTACTCGCTTGGC
>MNZA01000251.1:0-6349 GCA_001873375.1 Oscillatoriales cyanobacterium CG2_30_44_21 | reverse complement strand
ATTTTTGACTGCCAAGCGAGTACATTAGAAAACGCTATATAATATTTTTAGATTTTACGCAAAAATGACTTACGGTGCTTTGCGCTTGAACCCTAACTAAGAAATGACGTAGCCATTACTATGTCTCTCTTTGCGTAATCTTTATCTTTATCAGTCTTTTCGTTTTTTTTTAATGAGCTATAACCCTTCTCTCAATCTATCAGCTAACATCTTGTTGGTCGATGACCTGCCTGAAAATCTACAGTTGCTAAGTGATTTGTTGCTTACGCTTGGTTATAGTGTTCGTAGTGTAACGAGTGGGCGGATGGCTCTTAAAACAGCTAAGGTGAAGCGACCTGATATCGTTCTTTTGGACATTAAAATGCCAGAAATGGATGGATATCAAGTTTGTCAAGCTTTTAAAGCTGATGAAGAATTGCGTGATATTCCGATTATTTTTGTCAGTGCTTTAGATGATGTTTTTGATAAGGTCAAAGCTTTCTGGTCTGGGGGCGTTGATTTTATTAACAAGCCATTTCACAGTGAAGAAGTGGTGGTTCGTTTAGAGAACCAACTCACTATCCAACGGCAAAAGCGATCGCTACAAGATGAAGTCACTCGCCGCAAGGAAACTGAAGAAATGCTCTATCAATCGCGAGCTTTGATAACTAGTGTTTTGAATAGTGTGTCTGACGGTATTGCGGCAGTTCAGTCAGTTAGAAAACCAGAGACAGGAGAAATTACCGATTTTCGATGTCTGGTGGTTAATCCTGTGATTGCCAAAATGTTTTCACGCAATCGCGAAGACCTAATTGGACAGTTAGTAGTTAGACGGTTTTTAAATCGGGTTCAGCCTGATCTATTTGCAAAGTTCGTCAATCTTGTCGATGAGGGGGAAGATCTAGAAGAGGAGGTTTACCATAACTCGGGTCAAGAAATTTGGTATCAGATCAACGCGGTGAAGCTTGGGGACGGCTTTACGGTTACTTTACGAGATATTACGCACAAAAAAATATAAACATAGATTGCTTGCAGCGCTTTGCGCTTGCTTTCTTTAAATGGCGGCGCTAAGCGCCGCCATTTATTTTTCCATCATCTCTAATTCGTACAGGCTAGAGTATAAGCCCTGATTGCCAATTAGCTGCTCATGACTTCCTGATTCCACGACTTCGCCTTGCTTGAGTACCAAGATGCGATCCACATTACGAATTGTCGATAGTCGATGGGCAATGATAATCGTCGTGCGATCAATCAACAGACGGTCTAAAGCTTGCTGAATCAAAAATTCTGTATTTACATCAAGGCTGGCGGTTGCTTCATCTAAAATCAAAATGCGCGGATCACGAATCGCGGCTCTGGCAAAAGCTAGTAACTGCTTCTGTCCGCCTGATAGATTTGTGCCTCGCTCGCGCACTTGAGTGGCATAGGCGGCGGGAAGTTCTTGAATGAAGCGATCGACATTCATCAATTCCGCCGCTTCAATGACCTGCTCGATCGCATAGTCCTCACCCAAAGTAATATTTGCCTCAATGTCGCCTGAAAAGAGAAAGGCATCTTGTAAAATTACGCCGACACAACGCCGTAGTTCCGATTGGGCAATGTCGCGAATATCTACGCCATCGATTAAAATCCTGCCCTTGCTCGGCTCATATAAACGTGATAGCAGTCGAATAATGGAACTTTTACCTGCTCCAGTTGGACCCACAAGGGCAATCTTTTCGCCAGCTTTGAGCGTGAAGTTAATATCTTTGAGGACATACTCATCAGGTTTGTAGCCAAACCAAACATGATCAAAGCAAATTTCGCCACTGCCATCGAGGGGTAAAGTTTTGGGGAACTCTGGATCGCTAATTTCGATGGGTTCTTGCAAGATCGCGTTAATTCGCTCGACCGCCGTAAATCCTGCTTGGATGGTGGTGAACTTTTCGGCAAGCTGACGGATGGGGTCAAAAAGTCGCTGCGAATAAAGAATGAAGGCAGATAACTCGCCAAAGGTGAGACTTTTTTGGACAATTTGTCCGCCGCCGAGCCATAGCACTCCTGCGATCGCGACTAGGGCAATCCATTCGAGGGTTGCCGATACGGCGGACTCATGGAAAACCGTGCGATTGGTTTCAGCGACATATTCTTGATTGACCTTGAGATGCTGTGCCGAGTTAAATTTTTCGCGGCGAAATAGCTGAACTATATTTGCGCCAATAATATTTTCTTGAAGAATTGAATTTAGTTCTGAAAGGCGATCGCGTGCTTTGAAGTTGGCTTTGCGATATTCGTACTGAAAAAATACAATCAGGGCGGTAATCGGAAACACCATCGCTAGTAGCAATAGAGCCAAATCCCAACGCAGAAAAAACATAAAAACGGCAATGGTAGCGATCGCGGCAAGGTCGCTCAATACACCGACTGCGCCAGTGGCAAATACATCCCCCAAAGCCTCGACATCACTGGTCAGACGGGTAATTAGCTTACCTACGGGAGTGCGATCAAAAAAGCTGGTTGATAGTGATGTAACGTGATGAAACAAAGCTTGGCGAATATCCGCAGTGATTTTTTGTCCTACCTCTTGCACCAAGTAGCCCTGCCAAGCTTGAAATGCGAGACGCACTGCGATCGTGAGCAGTATGATCACACAAATCCACCGCAAACCTATCAAGTCTCCATTTTTGATCGGTCCATCAATGCCTTGCTGCACCAAAATTGGTTGGACGGCACTGGCGATCGATAGGGGAATCAATAGAAGCAACGATAAAAGCAAATTCTTAGAATTTTGCTTTGCATAGGGCAAAAGACTTAAAATCAATCGCCAGTCGTTCATTTTGGCTGGATTTGTCAATGGTTTCTTGGTGGGGCTAGCTGGAGAGGTATTAATCACTATTCGAGATCCCGATTACCAGGGTTACGCGATGGATCGCTATTGAGGAAGCCAAATACAAACAAGCTGATGAAAAATATGACAGTGATATAAACCACTATTTTTAAAGTGAGCATAAATAATCTCCGTATAAATATCTAAGAATTTATCCTATTTTCAATCTTATAGGAAAAGACGTAAATTCCTTACTATTACTCAGGATTAGACCTTTGATTGGTTAAGTATTTATGCTTACAGCATCTTTCAACCTTCTCAATATTACAGTCTATTTAGGCTTTGAGTAGTACATAAGAATTTTAGTTAAGCGCACAGCGCTGAAATTTCAAATCAGCAAAATATGCAAGCGTGGCTAAGCCACGCTTGCATATTTTGCTGATCATGTGTTTAATTGGCGATTTCTATGATGTGCAGGAGCAATCTATACTATCGACTGACTTAAAAGTTGCGATCGCTGAATATATAGAGAAATTTGCGCCGCGATCGCCTGTACTAGCTTTGTGTCTAGGGCAGAGTAAGCAAGGGTCACTTCTTGCACATTATCTAAAGTAATGGAAGTATCTTGAACCTTACGATTTATTAACTGGAATACGCCAAGAGTACTTGCTTGGGCATCGAGTAAGGGGACTGCTAAGACGGATCTAGTGCGATATTCAATATCGTAGTCAAAGGTTTGATGATGACGAAATCCCGAGTCTTCAGGCAGATCATGAGCATCTGACAGATTTAAAGTTTCACCTGTCAGGGCAACATAGCCAACGATGCTGTCTCCATTAAGTGGGACTGCAAAATTTACCAGAGAGCGATCGGGTTGCGAATCATTTTGTGAGACTTCAAAGCAAACCGTATGTATAGGAGTGGAGCGATCAATTAAATAAATACTGCCTGCATCACTCGCTGTCATCTTGCGAGTTAGGGTTAGGGCTAACTCCAAAAATTCTCTTAAATCACGATTGACTGAAGAAGATACGGATAAATCAATTAAATCATCAAGTAATTGCTGATAGTAGTTCAATTGCTTATTGGACAACTGATGATCTAACGGTGATAAATCTTCAGATGTTTCTGGTTGCCAACCTAAATCAGAAGTCATGGATGTCGCCAATATCTTGTTAGTCGCCTGCACGGATTGAAAAACGAAACTATGAAAGTCGCTTTAATCAAACAAGCTACTCGAATAATACTAGCAAAATCACCTTAGAAAATACTAAGGCTACAAATCTACAGCAATTCTAATAATTAAAATAAGCTTGGGGTATTCAGCGCCAAAGTTGCTGAATACCCCAAGCTTATTTTTTGCGCTCAAGTCCCAACTAATAAAAGCTGTAAAATTGCTACTTTGCAGCAATTTTACAGCTTTTAAAGCCAAAGACTAATGTTGCGGCGCAAAGCGCCGCTTTCAAAATTTTCTTTGGGTTTTAAGTTAGCTCAAAGCACTGTAGTCTTTGAGGATTACCCAATTTCTGGATTTAAGTCTTCGTGATAGTCAGAGTCATCATCGTCAAACTGCAAATTGTCGATGGGGTAAACATCTGGCCAAGCCGAAGCTCCATGCTCATACACATCAATGCCAATGCGATCGGCTTCTTCATTGACGCGCAACATTCCCAAAGCCTTGAGCGTACCGAACATTAAAAATGCAAAGACGACTGTAAAGGCTGAGATAGCGGCGACTCCTCCAAGTTGAACGCCCAACAAGTCAAAGCCGCCACCTAAAAATAGACCAGCTTTTTTATTGATGGACAAAGCTGGGTGAGCGAAAAATCCGACCGCGATCGCCCCCATCATGCCGCAAGAACCATGAACAGCAAACGCGCCAACAGGGTCATCGATTTCAAACCACTCAATAATATCGACTACCACAAGTACCAGCACTCCCGCCACCAAGCCAATCAAAGCCGCCGCCCAAGGCATGATGTAAGCACAACCAGCCGTAACTGCCACCAGCCCCGCTAAGGAGCCATTCAGTCCACAAAATAAGTGCCACTGCCGAAAGCGAAAGTAAATATAGAGTATGGCGGCTAAAGCTCCCGTTGCGGCGGCTAAAGATGTATTGACAACCACCAATCCAACCAAGCCTGTATCTTGCAAAGATAGGGCGGAGCCAGCACTGAATCCATACCACCCAAACCACAGAATCATTGTGCCGATGGTGGCATAGCCCAGATTATGGGCGGGGGGAATCTGTCCCCACTGGCGATCGGGGCGCGGCCCCAGTAAATAAGCACCAATTAAAGATGTCCAGCCGCCAACCGAATGGACTACAGCGCTGCCCGCAAAATCGTGAAAACTCAACTTGTTTAACCAGCCGCCGCTATTCCAGACCCAATGCACAACGATGGGATACATGACTGCTCCCATGATGAAGGCGTAAATTAAGTCCCCCTTAAAATCTGTGCGCTCCGCCATCGCCCCCGTAGTAATCGTACTGGCGGTTGCCGAGAAAGCAAACTGAAAGAAAAACAAAGTGAAGGTATTTAGTTGGACATCGGCTCCACCTGCGCCCATTGTGTAACTAATTACGCCGTCACTGATCGTCAAGGCATTATTTAGCAAAAAGCCATCAGTTCCCCAAAAACCGTTGCCTGTGGTTCCAAAGGCGATCGCAAAACCAGTCAGCCACCAAGCAAGGAGTGTCACCGCCGCATCAATGAAGTTTTCCGTTAATGTATTAACAACCCCCGTTTGTCTGACTAGTCCTGCCTCTAGCATCGCAAATCCACATTGCATGAAAAATACTAAAAAGCCTGTGATTAATACCCAACTCGTGTCGATTGATAATTTGAGTTGAGTTGTGGTTTTATCCAGAGACTCTAAAGTTGTAACGGCTGCGGTCGGTTCGATCGCCTGCACTATTGAGGGTGTGAGTGCTGCAAATATGGCTGCCCCGATGGCGATCGCGAGAAAACGAAAAAGATGATTCTTTTTTTTTGACATTTTTTTAACTACTTGTGCCATGGTGACGTTCATGTCTCTCTAAGTGGATTAGGGGCGCGTTGTAAAACAAGTGATTGGTTTTTGATGACGTAGCTTTTCCTTGTCATCAAAAATCAATTCCTTGTCAACTGGCGGAACCCTTGGTTGGCATGAACAACCATAGATTTTTATACTTTTAATATTCATTTACAAAAGTGTCGAATAGTACACAGCAATAGTTTTGTGGTTTTACAGCGCTTTGGACTCAAACCCAAATCAAGAAAAGCTTCTAAGCATTTTTCTTGATTTGGGTTTTGAGGGGTACAGAGAGATTTTTAAGTCAGCGCAAAGCGCTGTAAGAGTAAAAGCAATTTTTGAAAAAGACTAACCATGTGATCAGAGTCACTGGAATCTTACTTAATGATCTTGCAGTAGTAGTGAGTTGCGTCACTGCGAAACACTGATGAAAGTTTGATACTAGTTTTACTAGCGACGTATCTACATAAATTTTCCCGCAAGATTGCCTCCTGCGGGTTTTTTGTTGGCTTTTCACTTAAAGCCCAGAAAGCGAGCGGCGGCGCGAAG
>MNZA01000250.1 GCA_001873375.1 Oscillatoriales cyanobacterium CG2_30_44_21 | reverse complement strand
CCGCGTCATCTAAAACCGCACCTTTAAGCCTTACTACTTAATCAGTATGACTCAATTATTTAGTTTCGATATTTTCGATACGCTACTGACCAGATTAGTGATTGAGCCGACTGATATTTTTGAAATTTGTGGCGATCGCGCTTGGCGATATGGCTGGATTAATTGCTCTGCGGCAACTTACAGAGAAATGAGAATTAATGCAGAAAAGCGATCGCGTTTATTTTGTGAAGGTGGTGAAGCAAATCTGGATGAGATCTACCGCGAGGTTGGCAATACCTTAGAAGTTGAGAAGGATGTAATTGATAAACTCCAACAACTTGAACTAGAAGTTGAAATTGAATATCTAGTGGCTGTACCTAGAGCCTATCCAATGATTGAGAAGGCGCGAAAATCTTCTGATTTGGCTAGGGTAGTATTTCTATCAGATATGTATTTACCTGAGACTTTTTTAATAGAAAGATTAAAGCAGCATGGATTTTGGAAAGATGGCGATCGCCTCTATGTTTCCTGTCAATACCGCAAATCGAAGGGGCAGGGAGATTTGTTTTTGCAAGTATTGGCAGATTTCAAATTGCACCCCCAAGGTTTAGTTCATACAGGCAATAATGAGCTTGCAGATGTGGCAAAGCCAAAGTCTTTAGGGATTTCCGCAATTTATTTTGATGAAGCTAATCCCAATCGTTACGAACAAATTAACCAAAAATATGGATGTACTACGGCAGGAATTTCTTCTTTTTGGGCGGGAGTCTCTCGTTATACCAGACTATCACCGCCATCTCAAACCCTTCAGAAATTAATGATTGGGAATATCGCCGCCTGTGTGGCGGCTCCGATCCTGAGCGCTTATGTAACTTGGGTTTTGCAACAAGCCAAGGTTAGACAATTAGTCAGGATCTACTTTCTGGCAAGGGATGGCGAAATATTATTGCAAATTGCCAAAGAACTTGCACCAAAGATTTATCCAGAAGTAGAACTTCGCTATATCTATGTTAGTCGGCAAGCCTTGAGAATGCCAGGATTAACCAAGATTAGTCAAGCCTTTTGGGAATGGATGTTTGATGATACAGATATTTTTACAGTTGAGAGTTTGTTGGCGCGGATGTGTTTTGAGTTTAGTGATGCTCAGCCAATATTTGAACCCTTGGGATATCCCCGCGATCGCTGGCAACAAAATCTTTCTGCAAAAGAGAGAAAAGAATTAAGATCAAAATTGGAGAATCACGGTCTTTTACAAGAAAAGATTTTAGAAGTTGCGGCTCGGAAACGTGAAGTTCTCAAAGCTTATCTAACTCAAGAAAAGATGCTGGATGGTCAAGCCTTTGGGCTAGTTGATGTAGGTTGGAAGGGCAGTTTGCAGCTTTCTCTGGAAAGTGCTTTTGAACGCTTCGGCACTCGAAATCCTGTGGGGTTTTACTTTGCCCTCGAAAAGCCATCGGGTGGACTGAAGCATCAAGGGGAAGTGCTTGCCTTCTTCTTTAATTTGAATAATTCCACGGGACTGCGAAATCAAATTGATTATCGCTATGTGTCGGCGATGGAAGTCTTTTGTGCAGGGTGTGAAGGTACGACTCTGGACTATGCTACGCAGTCTGATGGTTCGGTGAAGCCTGTTCTCAAGCATATTCACAATCAGCCAGCCCTAGATTGGGGACTCAAATATTTTCAGACCACAGTAATTGCTTTTGTAAATCAACTAGTAACTAACTCGTCACAGGACTTCAACCTAAATTACTCTCCCAAACTACTACGCGAAGCCCTAGATCAACTTTTCCTAGCATTTACGAGTTCACCAACTCTCCAAGAATCGCAAGCTTTTACCGACTGTCCATTTTTTGATGATCCCAATGAGCTTTATCACTTCTATTGGGCAATGCCTTTTCGAGTGAGAGATATTTTGTCTTATTCAGTCTCGCTCCGTGAGGGTTTCAGTGTGCATCGTAACTCTTGGGATGAGGCGAGTTTACAAGTTAGTTCACCGATGGTGAAAGTATTGCTTCCCATTGCGATCGCCCAGCGTAAATTTCTCAAGAAAATCAAAAAAATACTTATGCAAAAGCATCGTAAGGGCAATTCATGAATTGCCCTTACGATGCTTTTGTATAAGCGGCGCGAAGCGCCGCCTTTTTTAATACAGCGCAAAGCGCTGTAATTAGCGTGAAGGACCAAGCCCCGCCGCGCCAGCATATACAGCTTGACTGCCAAGTTCTGCCTCAATTCGCAACAGGCGGTTATACTTAGCGACTCGCTCACTGCGACAGAGAGAACCAGTTTTGATTTGCCCTGCGCGTGTTGCTACGGCTAGGTCAGCAATGGTGGTGTCTTCAGTTTCGCCAGAGCGATGGCTGATCACAGAGCGATAACCATTCTTGTCGGCAGTGGCGATCGCCTCCAAAGTTTCCGTCAAGCTACCAATTTGATTAAGCTTAATCAAAATCGCACTGGCACAACCTTCGCGGATGCCTCTCTCTAGGCGAGACTTGTTAGTTACAAAGAGATCATCACCGACTAATTGCGTGCTAGTCAGTTGATCGGTCATCGCTTTCCAGCTTGCCCATTGATCTTCCTCTAGTCCGTCTTCGATGGACACAATCGGATATTTGGCAATCAAGCCTTCATAGTAATTTACAAACTCTTGAGGCGTGAGCGACTTACCATCAATACCGTACTTACCATCCTTGAAAAGCTCATTGGCAGCTACATCCAGAGCCAAAGCAACTTGTTCCCCAGGTTTGTAACCTGCCTTGGTAATTGCATCAATTAACAGTTCTAAGGCTGCTTGATTGGACTCAAGGTTAGGCGCAAAGCCACCTTCATCGCCAACAGATGTGGATAAACCCTTGTCATGAAGGACAGAGCTAAGGGCAGCAAACACTTCTGCTCCCCATCGCAGGGCTTCTTTAAAGGTGGGTGCGCCCACAGGCACGATCATAAACTCTTGAATATCGACATTATTGTCGGCATGAGCGCCGCCATTGAGAACGTTCATCAAAGGAACTGGCAACACATTGGAAAGAGGAGTTCCCAAATAGCGATAGAGGGGCTGACCGATCGCGGCGGCGGCGGCTTTGGCTGTTGCCAGAGAAACGGCCAAGATTGCATTAGCGCCGATTTCGGACTTATTGGGGGAGCCATCGCGCTTGATCATGGTGCGATCGACTAATTCTTGGTTGAGAGCATCGATCCCTTTTAGTTCTGGCAAGAGTTTTTCGGTGATGTTGCGAACCGCAATTAAAACTCCTTTGCCGCCATAGCGACTTTTGTCGCCATCACGCAATTCGTGGGCTTCAAAACTACCTGTAGATGCGCCACTGGGAACTTGAGCAAGACCAATTGCACCATTTGCCAATTTGACTTCCGCCTCAACGGTGGGCTTGCCCCGTGAGTCAAGGATTTCCCGTGCTGCGATCGCAATTATTTCTGTGCCTTTAGTCACTTTGAGCTAGTCCTTTTCTGATTAAGTAAAGCTGTGCGACTTAATATTACAGTTTTGCGCCGCCCCCTTGCTCAAATGTTGAGTTTCAAATGTTAGGCTTTCATCAAATTTACAGCGCTTGGCGCTGTGCGCTCATAAATTGAGCCACCCGCTGTGCGGGTGGCTCAATTTATGAAATGGCTAAAAAGTTACGCAATCGGCGGGCAATTAATTCGCGGCTACCCATTCTGCGACCTAGTTCTTTTTCTAAAGCTCCCACGGGGGTGAGGTTTTGGGGGGCGCGAGGGTCGCGGGTGGGGTGGGATGCATACTGGGGGATCAAGTATGTGCTTTGATCGGCAATCTCTTTGGCCCGAACAAGGTCTAGACCACCATCGAGATCAATGCGAATGATTCCATGTAAATCGTGGTAGCCCAGCTTTTTATAGTTCAGATCTTGACTACCCGATCGCAAATACCAACTGAGATTAGAGCCGTTGGTATTGGAAATTCTAAAAATTGGAGTACGTTCTCCCACTTTTAGCGATCGCAATACCTTGGCATTGTCCCCCTTGAGATAAGCCTTACCCATTGTTTTGACATAGCCAATTGTCTCGTAAGGAGTTTGATAAACCCGATACAGCAAAGGACCATCCCGCACAATCAGGGCATGGCTCGTAACAATCTCTTTATTTAGAGAAAGGGCATTGGCAATCCGTAATTCTTCATCAAGCATCGCTGACTGCACGATTTGCGAAGGCGTGTCGGGTTGATTGGTACTAGCGGTCAGGCAGCGATCGTATCTGAGATCGCCGCGACCACTGACAGGGCAAGGGATCTCAGTTACGGGCGGGGTGAGATTGCCGCCGAGGGCGATAATTCGCGTCACTTCGGTGGCGACACATTTGGCTCTGTTAATGGCGCGATCAACTAAGACTGCGCCGACCGAAATGGTGGCAAAGGCTCCATACAAAATTTCATCATTGCGGCGACCTAAAAAGTTGGCATCGATTCGCAATCTGCCATCAATAAATAAAATTTGGCTGGGTAACTCAGGGGCGATCGCCCTGCGAATTGGCTGCCATTCTGAATTACTAAATTCAAATTCCGTATTTACTTTATCGCTGGTGGGAATCTCTTCGGGATTGATACTGACAGGCGCGTCATAGCCGATATTCCAAGGCTCTAAGCGAATGTTGTATTCACTCCAGAAGTTTTCGTCCAACTTTTTAGCAAAGGTCGTCATCATTTCAGCTTTACTTCCGATGATTGGTGAAATGGTAGCTGTGTCGTCACTGCACTGCCATCAGTATTAAACAAATCGCAGGAAATCGGCAACCGACTGATGTTTTTATTGCTGCCAATAACCACGATCGCCGCTCCCTTGAACAACTTTTGAGTAGGTTCAGGATTAATCTCAAATTTTTGATCATGACTGACCGCAATCACACTCACACCATAATTGGCGCGAAGTTTTAAGTCCAAAATAGTCTTACCATCAAACTCTTCAGGAACCATCACTTCGACAATACTATTGTCGGGATCAAGCTCAAACCGCTCTAAAATCCCGCGCTGAGTTAGCGATCGCGCCAAGGCTCGACCCATTTCTGCTTCAGGATAAACCACTAGATCGGCTCCCACTTTTTTGAGCAAAGTGCCATGTACTTCTGATGATGCCTTCGCGATAACGTGCTTTACACCAGCCTCCTTAACATTGAGGGTGGTAATAATGCTCTCTTCTAAAAAGTTACCGATCGCCACAATCACTGTGTCAATCTCTAAAATGCCCGAATCTTTTAAAGCAAGAGGATTGGTTGAGTCTAACTGAATACAGTGCGCCGCCATGTTATGAGCGCGGACATAGCTAACACTATCTTCTTCTTTATCAGCAGCCAAAACCTCATGCCCTAAGCGATCAAGAGTTGAACATACCGAACGTCCAAACCTTCCCAAACCGATCACGGCAAACTGCTTATTATCATTACGCAGACTCCGAAAGAAACTCAAAGAAGATATATCCATATATTTTCCTAGATTTTTATCCAAAATAGATTGACTCAGCATGATTAAAACCCTACCGCCCGCTAAGCGGGCGGAACAACCTCTGGCTTACTGGCGGCGCTTCGCGCCGCCAATTGCTATCCCACCAGCATCGATTCTTGAGGGTATTTAATCAAGCTCGTACGAGTATCTGTAAAAATAGCCGACATTAGTAACAACACACCAACGCGCCCGATATACATAGTCGCAATAATTATCAACTGCCCTGTTGCGGTTAGAGATGCGGTGATTCCCGTGGATAAGCCCACGGTCGCAAAGGCGGAAGTCACTTCAAATAGAATATTGATAAAGCTAATTTTAGGCTCGGTTAAAGACAAAATCCCTGTGGCAAGAATTACCGTAAACAGAGAACCAACCGCCACACCAACTGCCTTAATAATCAAGCCTTGCGGTACTTGTAACTCATACAAAGTCACCTCATCATGCCCTCGCAACGCCGTACCTGTACAACTGGCTAAAATCCTTGCGGTTGTAGTTTTGATGCCGCCGCCTGTACCACCAGGACTAGCGCCAATAAACATCAAGGCGATCGTAATAAAAATGCCTGTAATCGACATTTTGCCAATGTCAATAGAGTTGAACCCTGCGGTGCGGGTGGTGACAGACTGAAACCAAGCCGCCAAGATTTGATCAAAGAAGGACATTGACCCCAAAGTATCTTGGTTCCTAAATTCCGTAAACCAGAATAGAAGAGTGCCACACACAATTAAAGCGATCGTGGTGGTGGTGACGACACAGAAAGTTAAGCTGAAGGAAATATATTCGCGGTTGCGGGAAAACTTAGTCCTCAACCAGAGATAGCCCTCAAAAATAACCTGATAGCCGATGCCACCAAAGATAATCAATAAGCCAATAGTAATGCTCACCGCAGGGTTAGTTGCATAGCTCATCAGATTGTCCGAAAACAAACTAAACCCTGCATTATTAAAAGCACTGACGCTATGAAAAAGGGCTTGCCACACACTTTCTGGAAAGCTCATTTTCTGCTGAAAAGTGGGAATTAGGGCGATCGCCCCCGTTAGCTCCAGCAACAAAGTCACCGCAAAAATCGACTTTACTAGCTGCAATCCGCCGCGTATCCCTCTAGTATCTAAGGACTGCTGCAAAGTAATCTTGTCGCGCAAGCTAAATTTGCGCCCAATCAATATCAATAAAACAGATGTGGCTGTCATATATCCCAAACCACCAATCTGAAACAAGAGCATCAAAAATATTTGTCCCCAGATCGAATAAAACTTACCCACATCAACCACGGATAGTCCAGTAACGCACACAGCAGAGGTAGACGTAAATAATGCAGTGATCGGATTTGACCAGACACCACTACTAGACGACAAAGGTAGCATTAATAAAAATGCGCCCACAAGGATGACTGCAAGGAAGCCAAGACAAATTGTTCGAGCAGGGTTCACGTTTGTTTAGCAGGTTGATCCACAAGTTACAAAAATAATCATACTGCTTAGGGCTTCGCCATAAAGATTTTCACCCAAGGATTAGTTTTGCGGCGCGAAGCGCCGCAAAACTAATCCTTGGGTTTATATGTGTAAGGATGCAATTGTCAAAGAAATTTCAGTAGAAACATTGAAAGCGTTGCCTTGCAGCGCTTTCAATGTTTCTTAAAACAGGCTAGGGGGGACTCTAACCCACGACCGATCGCTTAGAAGGCGATTGCTCTATACAACTGAGCTACTAGCCCAAATAGATTTACAGCAAATCATATTACAACAAAAGTTAGACTTTTGACAATATGCCACAAAACCAAGGCGTTAACATACTTGACACACCCCTCATCCCCCAGCCCCTTCTCCCGCGGGAGAAGGGGAGAAATATTAAATTTCTTGTTCCCCTCTCCTGCGGGAGAGGGGCTAGGGGTGAGGGCGAAGCCGCGCCATTAAAAATCTGGTTCCTTATGTTACAGCGAAGCCCTAAGATCAATCTTGGTAAAAATTTACGCGACCAACGCGGGAAAAATTGTGTCAGAGTCTTTATTTGATCAAGCTAGCGAGAGGTTAGCGCAAGCGATCGCCCATGTGCCTATTTCTGAGGATGCGATCGAGCGACTGAAATCACCAAAAGCAAGTTTGCAAGTTTCCATTCCTGTGAGAATGGATGATGGAACCTTAAAAGTCTTTCAAGGATATCGAGTCCGTTACAACGATTTGCGGGGACCCACTAAAGGCGGAATTCGTTTTCATCCGAGTGTGAATATGGATGAAGTCAAGTCTTTAGCTTTTTGGATGACCTTTAAATGTGCGGCTGTTAATTTGCCCTTTGGTGGCGCTAAAGGCGGCGTAGCGGTTGATCCCAAGCAATTATCTAAGTTTGAGCTAGAACGTCTCAGTCGCGGTTATATCGATGCGATCGCCGATTTTATGGGAGCAGATGTGGACATTCCTGCGCCCGATGTGCAGACAAACCCAACAATTATGGGTTGGATGGTTGATCAGTACAGTACTATTCAGCGCAAACTTTGCCCTGCGGCGATTACGGGCAAGCCGCTAGCGATGGGTGGCAGCATTGGGCGCGAGACAGCTACAGGGTTGGGAGCTTTTTTTGCGATCGAGACTCTGATGCCTTTGCTAAAAATGGAACGCGAGCAGACAACCGTAGCGGTTCAAGGCTTTGGGAATGTCGGTGCAGCGATCGCGGATCTGATGAGCAAAGCGGGCTATAAAGTTGTGGCAGTAAGCGACTCTAAAGGTGGCATCTATTCGGAAAAAGGTTTAGATGTACCAAGCATTATCAATTACAAGCAGTCAGCCCGCAAGTTTCAAGCCGTATATTGCCAAGATTCCGTTTGCAATATTGTGGAACATAAAACGATTAGCAATGCGGAATTGTTGCAATTAGATGTAGATATCTTAATTCCTGCGGCGTTGGAAAATCAAATCACGGAAGTTAATGCTGATCTGATTCGTGCTAAGTATATTTTTGAAGTTGCCAATGGTCCTGTCACGCCTGCGGCGGATGCGATTCTAGAAAAAAAGGGAATTATGGTTTTCCCAGATATTCTGATCAATGCAGGCGGGGTGACCGTCAGCTATTTTGAATGGGTACAGAATCGAAGTGGCTTTTATTGGACTTTATCGGAAGTGAACGATCGCCTAAAACAGAGCATGGTTGCGGAAACCTTGAGAATCTGGGAAATCGCTAACGAGAAACAAATTTCTATGCGAACTGCGGCTTATGTTCATGCGCTATCGCGACTAAGTGAAGCGATCGAAGCGAAGGGAACGAGGGATTATTACATTCAATAATACCAAATAAAAAAATGGGCTACGCCATTTTTTTATTTGAAAACCCAGAAACAATTTAAAAGCGTTGCGAAGCAACGCTTTTAAATTATAAAAAGTAATAGCGGCGCAAAGCGCCGCTATTACTTTTTAGGTGCGGGGATATTCAGCTAAAACTTGCTTGAGATATTTGCCTGTGTAGGATTTTTTGACTTTAGCGACTTGTTCTGGTGTGCCTTCGGCAACCACTTCACCGCCGCGATCGCCACCTTCAGGGCCCAGATCAATAATCCAATCAGCACAGCGAATGACATCAAGATTATGTTCAATTGTAATAATGCTGTTGCCCTTATCAACTAAGCGCTGCATTACATCTAGCAGCTTATGCACATCATAAAAACTCAAGCCTGTAGTCGGCTCATCGATTAGATAGAGGGTCTTTCCTGTAGCGCGTTTAGATAACTCAGTTGCCAACTTTACCCGTTGGGCTTCACCACCAGAGAGGGTGGGCGCAGACTGACCCAGCCGCACATAGCCTAAACCAACATCGACTAACATTCCCAATTTGGCATGAGCCGAGGGAATATTTTCAAAGAAGTGCATCGCTTCTTCGATAGTCATGTCCAGTACATCGGCGATCTTTTTATCTTTATACTTAACTTGCAGAGTTTCGCGGTTATACCTTGCTCCTTTACAAACATCGCACTGCACATAGACATCAGGCAGGAAGTTCATCGAGATCACATTCACACCCTGACCAGAACAGGCTTCACAACGACCACCCTTGACATTAAAAGAAAACTGTCCCGCTTTGTAGCCTCTCGTCTTCGCCGCAGTCGTGAGAGCAAAAGTCTCACGAATCACATCAAATAAACCTGTATAAGTGGCGGGATTGGAACGCGGAGTCCGTCCAATTGGAGACTGATCGATGATGATAAATTTATCTAGCGCTTGCAGTCCCTTGATTTCGTCCAGCCCTTTGGGTGCAGGGACTCGGCGCGAAAAGTGATGTTCCAGAGAATGATGTAATAAATCATTAATCAGAGTAGATTTGCCTGAGCCAGATACACCCGTGATACAGACGAGCATCCCTAAAGGAATCTTTACACTAATATGCTTGAGGTTATTGAGATAAGCGTTACAGATTTCAAGATGTTTGCCATTGCCTTCACGGCGATCGCTAGGCGTGAAAATTTGTTTTTGTTTGGATAGATATGCTCCTGTCAGAGATTCAGGATGTTGTTCAATGTCTTCTACTTTCCCTTGAGCGACAATTCTGCCACCATGTACGCCCGCCCCTGGGCCAATATCTACCAGATAGTCAGCCGCCCGAATCGTTTCTTCGTCATGTTCCACTACGATCAGCGTATTGCCAAGATCCCGCAATTTAGTCAGAGTTCCCAATAATCGCGAGTTGTCTCGTTGATGTAGTCCGATGCTCGGTTCATCGAGAACATAGAGAACTCCTGTCAGTCCTGAACCGATTTGGGTAGCAAGACGAATCCGCTGTGCTTCGCCGCCAGAAAGGGACATCGTGTAGCGATCAAGGGTGAGGTAATCCAGTCCAACATCGAGCAAAAATTGTAGTCTGGCTTCAATCTCTTGCAAAACGCGATCGCCTATTTGTCTAGTGCGATGATCGAGATCAAGATTCTTTAAGCGCTCTAAACAAGTGCCAATGGGAACGGAAACAAATTCAATAATGTTATAGCCACCAATCCGAACTGCTAAAGATTCGGGCTTTAGTCTAGTTCCTTCGCAAACTGAACAGGGTTGTTCAATTAGATAATTTTCCAACTTCTGCTTTTGCGATTCTCCTGCTTCTGCATACTGTTGTTCTAAAATCGTGAGGACACCTTCATAGCGCTTGTAATAACCTTCGCTGCGATCGCGATAAAGAGAGTCAGGCTTAATTAAAATCTTCTCTGTTGTACCATGCAGAATGATATCGATCTGAGATTGGGAAAGTTGTTGCCAAGGTGTCGTAATCTCAAAACCTGCATATTCGCCCACACTGGACAACAACGAAATGTAATAGGTGTGGCTCTTGTCCGCCCAAGGCGCGATCGCGGCATATACTGGCAATGACGGATCAGGAACTAATAGTTCTGGATTGAATGTCTTGATGCTGCCCAATCCATGACAGGCAGGGCAAGCACCATAGGGCGAGTTAAAGGAGAACATCCTTGGTGATAGTTCTTCCATAACTGCGCCATGCTCAGGACAGGCAAAGTTTTCCGAGAAAGTCAAAATATGATTTTTACTATTCTCACTTTCAGCAGTGGAAGCCATAACCTCCACCATCGCGATTCCTTCTGATCGCTTGAGACAAGTCGCTAGAGAGTCAGTCAAGCGTTCCTGAATATCGCCTTTGCAAACTAGGCGATCAATTACAATTTCGATATCGTGGGTTTTGTTTTTCTCAAGCTCAATGTTGTCGCTTAATTCCCGCACTTCGCCATTGATTCGCACCCTTGCAAATCCCTCTGAGGCAAGGCTTGTCAGTAATTTCTTATGAGTTCCCTTTTTGCCACGCACTACGGGTGCTAATAATTGAAATCTAGTGCGATCGCCTAATTCCATGATCGAGTCCACCATGCGATCAATCGTCTGCGGTGCAATATTGCGATCGCAGATTGGGCAGTGTGGCTCACCAGCACGACCAAATAACAGGCGCAAATAATCGTAAATCTCGGTGACCGTGCCAACGGTGGAGCGAGGGTTGTGGGAAGTTGATTTTTGATCAATAGAAATAGCAGGACTCAAGCCCTCGATATAGTCCACATCAGGTTTATCGACCTGTCCCAAAAATTGTCGTGCATAGGCACTCAGAGACTCAACATAGCGGCGCTGACCTTCAGCAAAAATGGTGTCAAAAGCAAGGGATGATTTGCCAGAGCCAGATACACCTGTAAACACGATCAATTGATCTCTAGGAATGGTGAGATCAACATTCTTGAGATTGTGCTGCTTAGCACCTCTGACATGGATATGGGTATGGTCTGGCATTCGCGCAAATTAATCGTAAAGATTTGTTAATAGTGTAAGCGATTTTATGATTTTCCGTCTCTTTGGCGCAGAAAATCACGGCACAAGGCGCGATCGCAAAATCTGCAAACTACCACCCGCATAAAGTTGATGTGACTCCACTTGTAAGCCGTATTTGTTGAGAAGTTGAGCAAGATCGGTTTTGATGAGTTCCCAAGCAGTTTCGGTCTCAAATAGCCATAAAAAAGCCGCGATCGGCAACCAAAACAGAGGATTAACAGGGCGATGGAAGTCCACAATGATGAACTGTCCAGAGGGAGTCAAAATGCGACTGACTTCTTGAAAGATTTGCTGTAACTGCTCATTATTCATTTCATGCATCGCTGTATTGGTGATCACCAAGTCAAAACTGCGATCGCTAAAGGGCATCTTTTCCGCAAAGGATTCTACATACTTGGCTTGCGGTACATTTTGTTTAGCCCGCTTGATCGCGATCGGCGAAGCATCTAAGCCCGTGACATCTTGAAAATATTTAACTAATTCTTGGGTCGCCTGTCCCGCGCCACAACAAAGATCAAGCACCTTTGCCTCAGGATTAATGGCTAAGTCCTTTAAAAAAAGCTGGCGAAATCGCTTTTCTCCGCCCACACTCAGCGCCGCTAAAGCTGACACCGTATCGTAAAACCATTGGTAACGATAACTCCAATCGCGCAAAATTGTGGTCATTGATTAAATTTTATCCATTGTAAAAGTTGCGGTGATAAAGAAATGCGCTTGCGGATAATGCTATCAATACAAGTATGTTTTGTTTCAGCGATCGCGATCGCCCTTTGCGATTCTCCATCAAAAAATATTTGATATTTAATCTCAAAAGAATCAGCACTGATTAAATTTGAATCCAGCAAAACTTTAAGGTGATCGCCACAAAACATCGGCTTAAAAAAATCAATCTTGGCGCTAGTGATTGGTACAGCCACATTGCCAGTAAAAAAAGATTTCAAATCGATTCCTGAAGCTACAAGCGATGTCTCATAAGCTTCATGGCAGATCGCCAAGACATTAGCAAAGTAAACAACGCCCGCCGCATCAGTATCTCGAAAATGAATAGTGCGATCGTAAATAAAATTTTTCATACAGCCTATTGAGGCATTGACCAGTACAGATAAATTTTGGGAAGCAGCGCTCCGCGCTGCTTCCCAAAATTTATCTGGGTTTTAATTAAGCGCAAAGCGCAACCCATCAAGGTCTACCCATTACTTGCGCCATGTGGTTTACCTTGACCATAAGTTGCTCAAACCTATCAAATGTCAGTGATTGAGGTCCATCGGACAAAGCTCTTTTGGGATTGGGATGCACTTCGATCATCAGAGAATCTGTACCCGCCGCGATCGCCGCCAAGCTCATCGATGGCACATAGTCTGACCAGCCCGTACCATGACTGGGATCTACCATAATTGGCAAATGTGTTAACTTTCGCAGTACAGGAATTGCCGCTAGGTCAAGCGTATTGCGAGTATATTCTCGATCAAAGGTTCTAATTCCTCGCTCACAAAGAATTACATTGGGATTTCCTTCCGCAAGAATATATTCCGCAGCCATCAGCCAATCGTCAATTGTGGCAGCTAGTCCTCGCTTCAGCAAAATTGGCTTGTTCTGTTTACCCACCTGTTTTAGCAAAGAGAAGTTCTGCATATTTCTCGCACCAATTTGCAAAACATCAGCAACTTCGGCAATCTTCTCAATGTCCGCCGTATCCATCACCTCAGTGATAATTCCTAGTCCACTTGCTGCACGCGCCGCCGCCAAAAGAGATAGAGCGCTCTCACCATGTCCCTGAAAGGCATAGGGCGATGTCCGAGGTTTATAAGCGCCACCTCGCAAGAACTGTGCGCCTGCCGCCTTCACTCGCAGGGCTGTTTCAATAATCATCTCTTCATTTTCGACAGAGCAGGGTCCCGCCGCGATCGCCATCGCCTGATTTTCGCCGATCGCCACATCACCGTTAGGGGTTGGCACGATCACCACACTCGACTCATTTTGGCGATATTCGCGACTTGCACGCTTAAAAGGTCGCTCTACTCGCAAAACGGTTTCTACCCAAGGACTTAACTCTTCAATTCGATGCAAATCAAGAGTGGCAGTTTCGCCAACTAGTCCCAACACAACCTTATGCTTACCCACAATTTTTTCGGGAGATAATCCCCAACTAGATAACTCTTCACAAATCCGCTCGATCTCAGGCGTAGGTGTACCAATCTTGGTGACAACAATCACGACTAGTCTCCTATTATTCTTTTTTTAATTTATATAGATAAATATCTAAGTTTTAACTAAGTGCAAAACATTACACAAATTAATTATAACAATTGCGCTCATAACCAGAGGTTGCCATATCGACTCCGCCAGCGCTAAAATGAAACGATTATGAAAAGACTTTCACGCATCTTGTAAATTTCTAGTTATATTCAAAGTAAATGACCGCAGAGCCTCATTCTCCTGAACCGCAAGTGCTTACTAATCCAAACCGTAAATCCGAGTATTGGCAGATCACGATCACCACTTTTATAACTGTATTTGTAGCTGAGATTGGTGATAAGACTCAGCTAACGACTCTAGTCATCGCCGCCCAATCGCACCAGCCTTGGATTGTATTTACGGGCGCAGCGATCGCTCTAGTTTCAACCAGCTTATTGGGAGTGCTGGCGGGTAAGTGGCTAGCCAAGACTTTTTCTCTCAGTTTGCTCAATACCCTTGCGGGATTAAGTTTTTTAATTCTATCAATTAGCCTTCTGTGGGAAGCGGTTATGTAGATATGAATGGCAGCGTGGAACCCTCACCCTCCAGCCCCCTCTCCCAAAAAGGGAGAGGGGCTAGGGGTGAGGGTCTGAGGAACTTCCACTCAAGATCATTGATTTAGTTAAAAAGGAATTACAAAATGGATTGGCAATTATTATTTTTAAGCTTTAGCACCATATTTTTATCGGAATTGGGAGATAAGAGTCAATTGGCGACTATGAGCCTGAGCGGTAACTCCTCTGCACCGAAATATGTATTCATCGGTTCAGCATCGGCGCTGATGATGGCAAGTGCGCTGGGTGTATTTCTGGGTGATAGCATTTCTATCTTTTTACCAACTAGATTACTAAAAGCGATCGCGGCGGGTCTTTTTGCAATTATCGCGATGCGTTTATTGATGAATGACGCTTAAAATTCCTATGGCAAAAAAAAAAACAAGGGAGTGGCGGCGCGATGCGCCGCCACTCCCTTGTTGAGCTTTAAAATACGATTGCCGTATAGGATCAATAAGAGTAATAAAGATAGGAAACCGCAATAAGGTAATGGCAAGTACGTTTTCTATTTTGGTTGTTGATGATGAACCCGATAACTTTGATGTGATCGAAACTTTCTTGGACAATCAGGGCTATCGACTGCATTATGCCAATAATGGTAAAGATGCGATCGCTAGTCTTGATGTCTTTCAGCCAGATTTAATTTTGTTGGATGTGATGATGCCAGAGCTAGATGGCATCGAGGTTTGTAAACTGATCAAGGCAAACTCCAAATGGCAGACAGTACCAATCATTATGGTGACTGCTCTCAATGCCAAATCAGATTTGGCAAATTGCTTGAATGCGGGGGCTGATGATTTTTTGAGCAAGCCAATCAATAGTATAGAACTGCGGGCAAGGGTTAACTCCATGCTCCGTATCCGACAGCAATACTACAGTATTCAATCTCTTTTCCATGTTCAAGCTAACACGATTAACCTTCTCGAAGGTAATCTTAATGAACTGCGGGGCAATCTTGCCTCCAAGATGTCCCATGAGCTAAATACACCTCTCAATGGCATTATCGGCACAATCGATATGCTAAAAGACGATTTTGAAAATATGGGGATTGAAGAAGTTCGGGAAATTTTGGGTTGGGCGGATGAATCGGCGCGTCGTCTGGAGGGATTGACCAAAAAGTTTTTGACTTACTTAGAGTTGGAAGCATTTGCCGCTAACCATAAGACTTTTAAATTAGAGCATACAAAATTTAAAAAAGCCTTAATTGAGTCAAAACTGCGAACAAGGGCTAATCAATTGCAGCGCGATCGCGATTTGGTTGTATATCTAGAAGATGCGGAAATCGGCATATCGGAGGATTATCTTATGACGATTTTGCAAGAATTATTTGATAATGCTGTGAAATTTTCGCCATCAGGATCGATAATAAAAGTCAGCAGTCAAGTTATTAATCATGTATTTCATTTGTCAGTACAGGATTTTGGGCGGGGCATGACTGCTGAACAAATTAATCTCATTGGTGCTTTTGTGCAATTTGAGCGCAAAACTTACGAGCAGCAAGGGGTTGGATTGGGTTTAAAAATTGTCAAAAAAATCGTGGAACTAGCAAGGGGGCAGTTCTCGATCGCCAGCGTTTGTCATGAGCAGACCACAATAAATATTACATTGCCGATTTTCAATATGTCAGCCGAGACTCACAGCGCTTCGCGCTCAAACCCGAATTAACAATAAGCTTGAAGGATTTGCAAAGCAAATCTTTCAAGCTTATTGTTAATTCGTCTGATTTGCAATTGCTGTAGAGCTGGTCTAAATTTACTAAAATTTTCTTAAATCTATGCCAATGCCATCCCACGCAATTACGAAATCAGATCTAAATGCGTCAATTATTCGCAATCCCATAGTTGTGTCGCCCGAAACTACCGTGCTGACTGCAATCGGGATGATGAGCGAGCTGCGATCGCAATGTCAAATGCAACCCGACCAATCCACCAAGCGATCGCAACTGCACATAGATGTGCTTTCAAGCTGTGTATTAGTTGTGGAAGATGATCGTGTTCTAGGAATCATAACCGAGCGTGATGTAGTGCGGATTAGTGCCGCGCAGCGATCACTAGATGTATTGCCAGTCCGCGATGTGATGACGCATCCAGTTTTGACCCTGCAGGAGTCAGCTTTTACAGACTTCTTTGCGACGGTGGATCTGATTTTGCAACAACGTATCCGCCATCTGCCTATCGTTGACGCTCAAGATCGACTAGTAGGCATTGTCACCCACGAGAGCTTGCGCCAAACCTCGCGCCCGATTGACTTGCTGCGTTTGCGAACGGTTTCGGAGGTGATGACTTGTGAAGTGATTTGCGCTCAACTAGACCAGCCAATGTTAGCGATCGTCCAACTGATGGCAACCCATCACGTTAGTTCGGTGATTATTACTGCTCCTGATTCTGCTCAACCATCCTCTCAATTACCGTTAGGAATTGTCACCGAGGGAGATATTGTTCAGTTTCAAGCCTTGGGTTTAAGCCTCGAACACAGCAAGGCGGCTGAGATAATGAGCAGTCCTATTGTTACAGTAAAACCATCGGATTCACTGTTGGTGGTTCATCAATTAATGGAACAACATTTCATTAGTCGCTTAGCGGTGACCGATAGCCATAACCAAGTTATAGGTATAGTTACCCAAAAAAGTTTACTTCAAGTGCTTAACCCGATTGAGATTTACAATTTAGCCACAGTGCTAGAACAAAAAGTATTACGTCTAGAAGCTGAAAAAATTGCCCTCCTTGAAAATCGCAACAAAGAACTAGAGAGGCAAAAAATCGAAATTTATCAACAACTTCAAGAAGAACTACAGGAAAGACGAAAATCAGAACTAGCACTGCTTGAACTCACCCAATCGCTCGAAGCGAAAGTGACAGAACGCACTGAAGCGTTGATGAGCAGCAATGCCCAAATCCGCGCCATGATCGATGCGCTGCCTGATTTGTTGTTGCGAGTAAATCGGGATGGCGACTGCCTAGAATGTATCAACACAGGTGCGTCTCGTGATAAATTTGAACCTGTTCAGCACAATATTTCGGAAGTTTTACCGCCCGATTCCTTAAAGCGTCAACTAAAGGTAATTGATCAAGCCCTGACCACAGGAAGTTTACAATTCTATGAGCATCAGTTGCATGACAAGTACGATCGCCTGATTTTTGAAGAAGTGCGGACAGTTCCAATTAACGGTGATGAGGCGATGATTATCGTCCGCGATCAAACCAATCAAAAGCAGACTGAGGCAGCTCTAAAAGCCAGTGAAGCCAGATTTCGAGGCATATTTGATGCCAATGTGGTGGGAATGCTATTTATCAATCGGCAAGGCACAATCACCGATGTAAATGATTGTTTTTTAGATCTGATTGGTTATAGCCGCGATGACCTTCACAGTGGGCAACTTGACTGGGAAAAGATAACTGCTCCCGAATATTTGCTGACCGATATGCACGCGATCGCCCATGTCAAATTGCATGGAGTGATTGAGCCTTGGGAAAAATTTTACTATCACAAAGACGGGTATTCAGTCTATGTATTAAACAGTCTGGCAAGGATATCAGAAGAAGAATGCGTCTGCGTAGTTGTTGATATAAGAGACCTCAAGCGCACCGAAAAAGATCTCCAACAAAAACTAACCGCGATCGAGGTTGCGATTGATGGCATTGCGGTGTTGGAAAACGAAAAATATATTTATATGAATCGCGCCCATGTGGAAATGTTTGGCTATGCCAATGTCAATGAACTGTTGGGCGGAAGTTGGCATATTTTATATTCGCCATCGGAGCTAGCGAGATTTGACAAAGAACTTTTTCCAAAGCTGCTAAGAGATCGCGCATGGTCAGGTGAATCGATCGCTACCCGCAAAGATGGTTCTACTTTTGATCAAGGCTTATCCCTAACCTTGACCAGTGATGGGCTATTAATCTGTGTTTGCCGTGATATTAGCGATCGCAAACAGGCTGAGAAACTCATTACCCAACAGGCGCAGCAAGATACATTACTGCGGGAAATTACTCAACGCATCCGCACGTCTCTCAATCTGCAAACTATTTTTGATACGGCTTGTCAAGAGATTCGCCACCTAATCAAAACAGACCGTGTCGGTATTTTCAAGTTTGATACATACTCCAACTGTAATGACGGCAAATTTGTCGCCGAAGCTGCGATTACAGGCTTGAGATCAATATTAGGACTACCTATTTACGATCATTGCTTTGGCAAAAATTACTTTACCTTACTTCAAGATGGTAGATTTGCCGCCATAGAAGATATTTACAATCATGGGCTAAATCCCGACCGTATCGAGGTTTTAGAACAGCTTCAGATCCGTGCCAGCCTGATTATTCCCTTGCTAAATGGTGACAAATTATGGGGGTTGCTATGTGTGCATCAATGCGATCGCCCTCGACAATGGCAAGAATTTGAGATCAATCTCATGCAGCAAATCGCCATTCAACTAGCGATCGCCATTCAACAAGCAAGTCTCTATAAGCAGGTAAAAAATGAATTGCTAGAGCGAAAGCAAATAGAAGCTGAGATTGCGTTGCAACTGCGGCGACAAGAGGCAATGGCAAACATTACCCAACAGATTCTTCAGCAATCTCTTGACCTAGAACATACTCTCAAAACCGTTGCCCACCAAGTCAAAGAAGTTCTTCATGGCGATCGGGTAATTGTCTTTAGGCTATTTCCCAATGGCAATAGTCGGATTGAAGAAGAAGCCGTATCCGAGGGACTACCCCAACTAAAAAACTTGCATTGGAACGATGAGTCTTGGTCTCCAGAAGTCCTAGACCTCTACTGGCAAGGAAAACCGCGGATTGTGCCAGATGTTATGAATGATCACTGGACAGAATGCCTAATGGAATACTCTACAGGAGGAAAAATTCAATCCAAAATTGTTGCTCCCATTTTGCAAGAAATTAGACCCAATGAAAGTCATCGCTGGGTTTCTCCCTATGTCGGTGATAAGCTTTGGGGCGTCTTAGTCATCCACGCCTGCACAGAAAAACGGGTGTGGCTGGATACAGAAGCCCAACTATTGCAACAAATTGCCAACCAACTGGCGATCGCCATTCAACAGGTCAATATTTTTCAGCAGTTACAACAAGAATTAGGCGATCGGCAACAAGCCCAACAACAACTCACCGAACGCAACCAGCAACTCGCCATCTCCAATGCCGAACTCGCCCGCGCCACCCACCTCAAAGATGAGTTTTTGGCAAATATGAGCCATGAATTGCGTACCCCCCTCAATGCCATCCTTGGCATGACCGAAGGGCTGCAAGAAGAAGTCTTTGGCATAGTTACCAATTCCCAAACAAAAGCATTACAAACCATCGAACGCAGTGGAACTCATCTACTAGAGCTAATCAACGACATTCTTGATGTCGCCAAAATTGAATCAGGACAAATCGAACTAGAATACAGCAACGTTACGATTGAATCCCTCTTCCAATCTAGCCTTATCTTTATCAGGCAACAAGCCCTCAAAAAGCGGATTCAACTCCATACCAAATTCCCGCCCAACCTGCATGAGTTAAACATCGATGAGCGCCGCCTTCGCCAAGTTCTGATCAACCTCCTCAGCAACGCCGTAAAGTTTACACCAGAGGAAGGCACCATTAGCTTAGAAGCAACCTTACCGCCCCTTGACATACATCAAAATCCTGATAAATCTGATATTCAAGGCTACCTTCGCATTGCCGTATGTGACACAGGCATCGGTATCGCGGCGGAAAACATCAGCAAACTATTCCAACCATTCTTCCAAATTGATAGCGCTCTCAATCGTCAAAATCAAGGCACAGGGCTAGGGCTGCCCCTCGTCAAAAGTATCGTGGAAATGCACGGCGGCAAAGTTAGCGTGACCAGCGAACTAGGAGTTGGCAGTTGTTTTATGATTGATATCCCCTACATCACCGCTTGTCCTTACTTTGATCAGTCCCATCAAAGTAAGGACAACTCCTCTAGTCAGATTAGCACCCAAAATTCCCGCACTTGCACAATCCTCCTAGTGGAAGACAATGAAGCAAATATCATCACTATTTCCAGTTATCTAATTGCCAAAAACTACGAAATTATCCTTGCCCACAACGGACTAGAAGCCCTCGATATTTTGCGATCGCTTCAACCTGATTTGATTCTGATGGATATTCAAATGCCAATCATGGATGGATTAGAAGCCACCCAAAGAATTCGCCAAATCCCCGCCCTCGCAAATACCCCAATCATTGCCCTCACAGCTCTGGCAATGCCCAATGATGTCGATCTTTGCCTTGCCACAGGTGCGACCAGTTATCTCAGTAAACCCGTCAAGTTGCGGGAGCTAACCGCCACAATTCAAAGATTATTGCTTTAACCAGACAGGGCGGCGCTTTGCGCCACCCTGTCTAAAATCAAAACCCAAGAATCATACCAATTCACAAAAGTGTGACTACACTTTTGTGAATTGAAAACCAAACCCAGTATGGGTTTTTAAATAATATTAGCTAGTGGCGCGGAGCGCCGCTAGCTAATTCTTGGGCTTTGGCGACAGCTATACATAAAAAATAGGCTAGCCAAAGATCAGGCTAGCCTATTAATTTGCATAGTTAACTCGTAAGAGTTATGCCTCTTACTGGAGAACCAGTTTGACATTTGCATTGCTTAGACCAGGACGCTTAACTTCGGCGAGAGCCTTGTTAACAGCATACTTCTGATTGATCGAATTGATTAGCTCAGTCTGATTGTGCTTCTTAGCAACACCCCAGAGGTCAGCGATCAAATCAAAGGAACCATCGGCATTACGAGACCAACCAAGATCATAGTCACCTTCAAGGGTTGCTACAATGTCAGCGCGGATGCGTTGGCTGTTATAGCCACGAACATCTGCTTCAGTGTTCACGCTAATACCAAGATCACGCAAAGAAGACTTGAGGACTTCAGAGTCAGTAATTTTTGTGCGAAGTGTGCTGAAATGAGACATAATAGTGTCGCTCCTGTTAATAAATGTGAACTCAACTGTTAACTCAAACGGGAGACATAAGAGTGATGTTGGTCTTCGCTCTCATGTTAACTGCTAGATCGAGAATGTTTTGATAAGACATTCTATAGAATCTAGCCTTAAACCTGCTGACTACGAAACAGCAGGATAAGCTTTTCAAAACTCCATACGCTGATACTCAGCGACTGAAGTAGCGGCGGGTCTTGCCCGCATTCTTGCCCAGTCGCGCAAAGCAGCAACCTGCTCAGTCATCGTGCGCGACAAGGGAGTAGTGGACTTAACAGCCGAAATGATATCTAGCTGTGTAAACTCCCTATCTTGGGCAAAAGCCTCATACATAGCGGCAATTACCGCTTGCTCGATTTCCGCCCCAGAGAAGCCATCACTTACCTTGGATAGCTGCTCAAAATCAAATCTTTCTAATTTCTCAACGTCAGGACGACGCTTGCAGAGGTGAATTTTAAATATATCTCGGCGTTCTTCTCCGTTGGGTAAATCCACAAAGAATAGTTCGTCAAAACGCCCCTTCCGCAGAAATTCTCCAGGTAATTTCTCGATCCGATTGGCAGTCGCCATTACGAATACAGGAGATTTCTTTTCTTGCATCCATGTCAGGAATGTTCCGAAGATTCTGGATGATGTACCACCATCCGAGTCTGCTGACCCTGCGCCACCTGCAAAAGCCTTGTCAATTTCATCAATGAATAGAATCATTGGAGAAATTGATTCAGCAACTTTGAGGGCATTGCGAAGGTTAGCCTCAGACTTGCCCACAGTTGATCCGTCATAAACACGCCCCATGTCAAGGCGAATCAATGGCAAAGACCATAGACGAGCCGTGGTTTTAGCAATTAGGGATTTGCCGCAACCAGGAACCCCAAGGATCAACATTCCCTTTGGCTGTGGTAAGCCGTAGTTTCTCGCTCTCTGACTAAAAGCATTAGAGCGTTGCTGCAACCAATGTTTTAGTTCTTCAAGCCCTCCGACAGCTTCCAGATCCTCTTCTTCCTCAATGTACTCAAGGATGCCATTGCGGCGGATTAGTTGCTGCTTTTCAGAAAGGACAATATCAACTTCCTCTTCGGTCAACTTCCCGTTAGTGACCTGAGCTTTGCGATAGACCTTCTCGGCTTCATCTTGGGTTAGTCCAAGTGTAGCTCTGACAAGTTTTTCACGGGTCTCAGGGGATACCTTTCGGTTGTGTACTTTTACTAGTTGTTGATCAAGAACTTCTTCGATCGCCTTCATATCTGGCAAAGGAAAGTCTAAAACGACAATTTCCTTCTCTAACTCCACAGGAATTACCTGTATGGGAGACATCAGAATGATTGTCTTTTGGGTTCCTTTGAAGTTGGCGATCGCATCTCGTAGACAACGAACGGTGACAGGATGATCCAAGAAAGGATGCATATCCTTAAATATAAAGATTGCAGGATCTTTCTGGTCAGCACGAGTAATCCACTTCAGAGCCGCTTCCGCAGACTCCGTGTTGTGTTGTGCAGTTCCTGTTGTTTGACCATACTCAACGATGCCATGAGTGACTGTCCAAGTGAACATTCGACGAGTCGGCTTGAGTTGAGAGATAATGGAGATCGCCCTCTCTGCCCTCTCTTCCTCTGGAGTATTGAGGTAGATCAAGGGATATTGGGCTTGAATTAAAATGCTAAGTTGCTCTTGCATATTGTAATACTGAAGCTTTCGCCTCTGTCCTCACCTTGTCTACAGGAATATCTTTAAGAATTTGAACATTACGAAAAAACTAGCCAATAGAGATCAGTTCTTCATCTGGGCTATCAACCTTGCTAACAGGAACAGATAGGGTCCTGTGTAATCGGCTTCCCCCAACCGCTAACAACTCCCCATCACGAACCACTACTGTCTGAGAACAACTAGGACAGTTGTAAGTTTGATGGATGTGACCAATGCCAGACGCTTCAACTATGTCAGCATGGGCGAGATAAAAGCCAATGGCTTTTTCTGCTAGGTCAGACATTGACTCGCCGTCAATAGCTGATCGGATCTTGAGCTGCTGATGCAGTTGTTGAGGGAGGTGAAAAGTTACCTTTTGCTTGTCTTGCATAGTGGTTATGAACAATGAATACCCGGGTATGTCAGTAAGGTACTCTTGAAAATTAAAGCTGTCAAGCCATAAAGCTGTTGTAACAGCTTTATCTTAATATTTTGTTACATAAGACTTGGTTTTTGTTGTAGTGTTAGGCGTTAACTCAAGTCTTTTCAAAAGTGGCGCTTTGCGCCACTTTTGAAAAGACTTGAGTTAGGACAAACCAAAACCCAAGAAACGAGTGGCGGCGCTTCGCG
>MNZA01000226.1 GCA_001873375.1 Oscillatoriales cyanobacterium CG2_30_44_21 | reverse complement strand
TTAGTTATTTAGCGAGTGGCTACCAGATCAACAGCATCAAGCAAAGCCTCTGTGCGATCGCTTTTGACATTCTTGATAGAAATTAATTCAAAAATACCCAGCTTTTCCAATCGCTTTGATACTTTGACACTTGTACCTGCCACATAGACCTCCAAGCCTTTATCGTGGGCATCACGAATTGCATTTTCGATCGCCAAGGAAGCGGTCACACCCATGGATGGAACATCGGTAAGATCCATGACTAAGACATCGGCTTCGCGCATGGCGTTATGTTCCCGCGCGATCGCCTTCGATAGTCCAAAAATCATCGAACCACTGAGATAAAACAGCAATACGCGACCACCTGCTTTGTCCAGTAGATCCTTTTGTTCTCTGGTCAAACGCGCATCATCATCGGCATCGGAAATTAATTTTACTTCCTTAGATTGCAATTCGCTCAAACGTTCAATCGTGAGAATATTCGCAATAAATACACCAATACCAACAGCGACAATTAAATCCACAAATACAGTCAGCAATAACACGCCATACATAATCAAAGAGCCTTTGACCGAAATTTTGTGCGATCGCTTTAAGAAGCTCCAATCGAGAATATCTAAGCCCACCTTCAGCGCGATCCCCGCCAGAACCGCCATCGGAATTGGCTCCGTATATTTTGCCGCACCTAATACGACAACTAGTAACACCAAGGCGCGGGTCAAACCAGACAGCGCCGAAGTGGCTCCCGTTTGAATATTGACGACAGTTCCCATGGTTGCGCCCGCCCCAGGCAGTCCGCCGCAAATACCTGAGACAATATTGGCAATCCCTTGACCGATTAATTCCTTATCAGATTTATGCTCAGTGCGAGTGATGCTGTCAGCAACTACGGCGGTCAACAAAGTATCGATACAGCCAAGTATTCCTAACATAAAGCCGTCGACTAGCATTGTGGTAACTTCACCAGCACTAAATACAGGTAAACGAAACTGAGGTAATCCCACAGGAATTGGGCCAACATCGCTAATTCGGCGAATACCGTCTACATCCTTAAACACCGTTACGGAAATGAGCGTACCGACAACTAGGGCAATTAATTGTGGTGGAACTATTTTCTTGATTTGTTTGGGAGTTAGGAAAATAATGGCGAGGGTGACTACGCTCAGGATTACTTCAGGCAGATTGTCAGGAGACGCAGCTTTGGAAATTAAATCGGGAATCGATAAAAAAGTCCCTAAAACACCACCTTTAGGAGGAGCCTGACCGACAAACGGCGCAATTTGTAAAATCACTAAAATTACGCCAATTCCTGACATAAAGCCAGAAATAACGCTATAAGGCATCAGGGTGATGTATTTGCCAAGTTTGAAATAGCCAAATACAATTTGGCATAGCCCTGCGATCATCACCACAGTAAAAGCCATCGCCAAGCCGTTCTCAGGACTCTTAGCAACTAAGCTGGCGACAATGGTGGTCATAACCACAGTCATCGGACCCGTTGGTTCAGAAATAAGTGTAGGCGTACCACCAAACAAAGCCGCAAAGAAGCCAATACAAACAGCACCATACAAACCAGCGATCGGTCCTGCCCCAGAGGCAACACCGAAGGCAAGGGCTAGGGGTAAAGAGACGATCGCGGCGGTTAAGCCCCCAAACATATCGCCACGCAAATTATCAAAACGAATTTTATTAGTTATTGCCATTGATTCTGTGAATTTATCTTAGATATGGGCAAATACGCTCTTTATATTGTTGTGGCACAGAGCGCTGCAACACTGAGCCTTGAGGGGAAAAGGATTATTTTTAAGAATTAATTGAATTTTTTTGTATCTATAAAGTCAACATTACATGGCAAAATGCATTGATGCAAGTAAATTATTTATGAGCATATCATAGACTAAAGTTTATGATATGCTCATGCAGCAGCACAAGTATTGCCCAAAAATAAACCCCAAAATAGAAATGGCGGCGCATTGCGCCGCCATTTCTATTTTGGGGTTTTGGATAAAAGCGGCACATCGCGCCGTATTTATTTGTGTCAAGTTTTTGTCTAAATTTGAGGGACAAAACGTTCCTTTACAGGAACGGGAGTGTATTCGCCGATGATACTACGGAACTCATCACCATTCAGGGTTTCATTCTCTACGAGTAAATCAACTACCCGATCAATTGCCGCGCGGTTTTCATACACAATTTGCAAAGCCGTTTGATAGCACTTCTGGACAATTTCCCGAACTTGTTGATCGATCTTAGCGGAAATATCTTCAGAGAACTGAGAACCACCGCCCATGCTGCGACCCAAAAACACTTCGGAAGTCTGACCTTCAAGCGCCAGTTGCCCAATATTAGACATACCGTAACGAGTTACCATTTGCCGCGCCATGCCGCTTACCTGTTGCAAGTCGCCGCCTGCCCCTGTAGTAACTTCAGCAGAACCAAATACAGCTTCTTCGGCGGCGCGTCCACCGAGAGCGGCAGTGATCCGCGCCAAGATTTGACCGCGAGAAACCAGAGTTTGCTCTTCGTCAGGGGTAAACCATGTCAAGCCAGCAGCTTGTCCACGAGGAATGAGAGTTACTTTTTGAACTGGATCATGTTCTTTGAGCAACGTACCCACGATCGCATGACCAACTTCGTGATAGGCAATTAACCTCTTGTTGCGACTATCGACAAGTGCCTTGCCTTCCAGCCCAGCGATAATCCGATCCACAGCATCGTCAATCTCGGCGATGGTCATCGCTTCTTTACGGCGGCGGGCTGTCAAAATTGCCGCTTCATTCAATAGGTTTGCCAAGTCTGCACCTGCAAATCCAGGAGTACGTCTGGCGATCGCCTCGAGAGAGACTTCAGGACTAATTTTTTTGTCCCGAGCATGAACATTGAGAACCTGCAAGCGACCTTTGATGTCGGGTGGATCAACGCCAATTTGACGATCAAAACGACCTGGACGTAATAGAGCCGAGTCAAGGACATCAGCACGGTTAGTTGCCGCAATCACAATTACGCCAGAATTACCTTCAAACCCATCCATTTCTGTAAGTATTTGATTGAGGGTCTGTTCCCGCTCATCATTACCACCACCGATGCCAGCGCCACGCTGACGACCAACAGCATCAATTTCATCGATAAAGATAATGCATGGAGCATTTTCCTTAGCTTTTTTAAAGAGGTCACGCACACGGGATGCACCAACACCCACAAACATTTCCACAAACTCAGAACCAGAGACTGAGAAGAATGGTACGCCAGCTTCACCAGCGATCGCCTTGGCTAGGAGGGTCTTACCAGTTCCGGGAGGTCCAATTAGTAGTACACCCTTAGGGATTTTCGCACCCACAGCTGTGAAGCGTTCGGGCTTCTTGAGGAAAGTAACAACTTCTTGCAACTCTTCCTTGGCTTCTTCAATACCCGCAACATCGTCAAACTTCACGCCAGTTTGAGCGTCCATTGCAAATCTTGCTTTGGACTTACCAAAATCCATCGCTTGTCCAGGTCCGCCCATTTGATTAGAACGACGGAACAAGAAGAATAAGCCGCCAACTAAAGCAATTGGAAAGATCAAGTTACTGATGAATCCCCAGATTGCGCCATTATTGCTAGGGGGATAAATAGCGAGATCGACACCACCTTCATTGAGCTTGTCCATTAACTCAGGCGCGTACAATGGCAAGTCAACCCGAGCGCGTTGCTCTTTACCTTCAATTTGAGGATCGCTTGCTACGATTACTGCTGTGCGACCACCATCAAAAATATCTACCTTGCGCACCCGATGCTCATCGAGGTATTCAAGGAATCTGCCATAGGCAATGCGGGTGTTTGCTGCATTTACAGTGGGACGGCTAGGCACAGGGCGAGACGATAATGTCTGCCATCCAAAAAAGCCAATAATCGCTATGGGTAGTAACCACAGCAAGGCGTTTCTCCAAGAGGATTTCATATAGCAAAGAGCCTGATGTTCAAAATAATTTCTTAACTAAACTTAACTTACCATGATCCTTAATCAATGGGATCGCGCGGTCATAAATATCTACCCAAAGGAAAGATCGCGCCATAGCCGCTCAGCGTAGAGATAGTATCAATAAATTGCTGCGATGGCTACGCTATCAAAATTTAGTTCTTTTTAATTTAAAAACCAGAAGGTAATTCCGCCCGCGCAGCGGGCGGAATTACCTTCTGGTTTCAATTTCATGCACATTCAAGAATATTTGCTAGCTTATTGATATCGATGCCATACCACTTTTGCATCTTCAATAGTTCTGCCTCAAGGGATAGGGTGTTTGGGAATTGGCAGCCATAGCCTAGCTCGCGCAGAGCCGAGACGATCGCACTAGGAGAAACCCACCATTGTTGGGATAGTTCCAATAGATTGAGAGGAGAATTTTTTAAATCAAGGGATAGAATTTGCTGACGCAAATTCTCAATCGATGGAATGGGTGGAACATGATCGCTAAGGTAGATATGGTCGGGCTTTGCCATTGCTATTAGCCATTGCAGATGGGTAAATGATGGCGGCAATGTCCAGAAAACGATCGCGGCGTAATTTTTATGTTTTTGAGGGCGATCGCAATCGACTTCACCCTTAAATTTCTCGGCGAGACGCTCATAACCATAGAGCAGCAATGGACGCGGCAGAGGGCGCGGAGCCTCGCTAAGCTTTTGCCACTGAGGAAACTTGGTAATCAGAGGCGCGGCTTTGTATTGCAATTGCAAAGATTTAAGCGAATTCTGAGAATTGTCCATATCTGTTGCCTCGCGAATACCAATTACTTCTAATTCTACTGAAGTTGTGTCTTGCCATTGGTTGGCGCGTAACTTGTAAGCAATATCAATGTAATTTGGCACTGGACAATATTCGCCCCATCGCCATGCGATCGCCTTAATCTTGCCATTGCCCGTATCTAGCTCTAATGACAAATGTTTGACTTTATCTTTGCCCCGCGCTTGCTGTGAAATCACGCGCACATTTTCGCTATAGAACACAGGATCAGCATTGCCGAGTCCGCATGGCTGCAAGCGATCGCAGGCTTGCAACATGGACATGGAGATATCACTGAGGTCAACACGCACATCAATATTGATAAGGGGCATGATGTGGCTGGGGAGAATATTCTCGCGATCGGCAAATTCCCGTAGTCCTTGTCGCAGTTTTTCCATATTCGTCACAGGTAGTGTAAAACCTCCCGCCGCCTTATGTCCGCCGCCTTTATTGCGAATATTTTTGATGGCTTCAAATTCTAAAGAATGGAAGACATGAAATTCAGGAATACCCCGCACTGAGAAGCGCACAGTCGCGACATCTTCAGAATCATCATCGACATCTTCGTAACTACCAATAAATACAGGCGCACCGTAACGCTCCACTAGCCGCGAAGCGACAATGCCAATTACGCCATGATGCCAACCTGTTCTCTTGCGCCCTTCTCCCTCCTTGGGAGTGGGAGATGCACTGAGCTTGTCGAAGTGGCTGGGGGTGAGTTTTTTTTTCTTTTTGGGAGAGGGATCGATTTCCCCACTTTGATCGCTTAATTTTTGATCCATAATTTAACGGGTTTGATCTTCGTTGAGATCGATATTTTGGCTTGAAATTGGGGTTGCAATACATGAAATTGCTTTAGGGGCATAGCGGAGACTGTCAAGTAGATTGTGTAAAGACTAGAACCTAGATATGGAGACGATCCTCGAAGAGGATAGCAAAGCGATTAAGTGCAGTCTTCCAATCACGAATCGGCATAGTCCATTTCTTAGAAATATTCCGCATCGCCAAATAGACCAGCTTGAAAGCAGCCTCATCGGTCGGGAAAATCTGTTGAGGCGGCAAAGCAAAGAAGGGGATAAGGTTTGCCCAATGACTGCGCCAAGACTTGGAGATTGGCTGTGAATTTCCGTAAGTACGGACAACCAGAATTTCGCTCCTTCCCAATCGGGATATCCACATACCCAGTAATTCCTTGTACCCGTCCATATT
>MNZA01000028.1 GCA_001873375.1 Oscillatoriales cyanobacterium CG2_30_44_21 | reverse complement strand
GAGCGCCGCTTCCCAACATTTCTCTGAATTTTAATCAAGCGCAAAGCGTTGTATTGCTAATAAAGTTCGTACTTCATGAGTTGACAGGGCAAGGTTCCATTTAATACAGCGATGCGCTGTGAGGATTTGAGTCCGATGTTTTGCGAGAGTTCCTTATTGCCACTCAGCACAAAAGCTGTCCATCCCTTAAATTGATGTTTAAAGACATTTCCCAATTGCTTATAGAAAGCTCCTAAATCGCTATCTCGTCCCAAACGCTCACCGTAGGGAGGATTACAAAAAATCACTCCACTGTCAGCAGGCGCGATTACTTCCGCCAGATCGAGAGGTGAGAAGTAAATATGATTGGATAAGCCACAGTTTTTGGCATTAATCACCGCTTGATCGACCACTTCAGGATTGCGATCGCTACCCCAGATTGGTGCAAGCAGAGTATCTAAGCGATTATGATCAGCTTCTTGAATTAAGCGTTCCCATAGGGCTTGATCAAAATCTAGCCAACTCTCAAAACCAAAGCGATCGCGAAACATTCCAGGGGCAATATTAAGGGCTTTTAAACCTGCTTCTAGGGGTAAGGTTCCAGAGCCACAGAGTGGATCATAAAACATTTGATTTGGCTGCCAATCGGACATTTGAATTAAAGCTGCCGCCAGAGATTCTTTGAGAGGAGCCGCGCCGACGGCGGGACGATAACCGCGACGGTGCAGACTATTGCCAGAGCTGTCGATGCTGACTGTGCAGCCATTGTCATCGATATGTACGCCAATTCTCAAATCTGCCTCTTGAACATCGACATCAGATCGCTCACCAAATCGATCCATTTGCTGATCAACGATCGCATTTTTAACCTGTAGAGCCGTGAAGTGGGTATGGTTAAGTTGATCGTTTTTACCCGTTGCTTTAACAGCTAGGGTCATTTCAGGATTTAAAAATTCTGACCAATCAATGGCTTTGATCCCTTGATAGAGATCATCAGTATCAAGGCAATCAAATTGATCGAGGTGCATCAAAATCCGAAATGGTAGTCGCGCCCAAAGGTTAACTCGATAGAGTAATTCGCGATCGCCCTTAAAGCTGACCCCACAAAATCCCGCCTCGACAGAGCCAGCCCCAAATTGTTCTAGTTCCTGTGCTGCAAGCGTTTCTAGCCCTCTTGCCACAGTTGCAAAATATTGATTCATGAGGTAAATCATACAGCGCTTTGCGCTTATCTAAACCCCAAAGGTTAATGGCGGCGCATCGCGCCGCCATTAACCTTTGGTTAGCTTAGTTATGGCAAAGCCGCACCTTCACCTATTGAAAACTGCCTTTTTTTAGCATATCAATTACTGCCGTATGCCGCTTCAGATCTTGCTGCACTTGATCGTATATTTGGCGATCGCAGCCTTTAAGCCCAATCACGCCATAGAGGCGCACATTTCCTACCCTTCCTTTTAGGGCATGATCGCCACAATCAACTACCTCGATTTCATCTTTGACAATTTCATAGAGCGCTCCCGTAATCACAATATCTGTACCCAGATCCTTTGTCATTCCCTCAACCCGACTAGCGACATTTACTGTATCGCCGATAACCGCATATTCAAGGCGACGCGCAGAGCCAATATTCCCAACCGTAACTTCGCCATAATTAATACCAATTCCATTAGAAAAAGGAATCTTATTCTCATCTTGCCAGACCTGGCGAAGTTCCATTAGAGCATTACGCATATTTAGCGCCGCATGAATTGCATTCATGGCATCAGCCTTCTCTCCGCGCGACACAGGCGAACCAAATTCCGCCATAATCGCGTCCCCAATAAACTTATCAATCGTGCCTTGATATTCCAAAATCGCATCGACCATACCGCCCAAATAAGTATTAAGTTGCTGAATCAATAACTTGGCGGGCAAGCGACTAGAAAGGGTTGTGAAGCCCCGAATATCGGAAAAGAGAACCGCAGCCTTAATCGTGCGCCCTTCCAATAAATCGCGAAATCCTTCGGGTTGATTGACAATTTCTTCGACAATGGGAGCGGCGACATAGCGCTCTAGGGTGCGCCGCAGCAGCAGCTTATCAATTTGGGCGGCAATGGAACCCGTAGTTAATAGCGTAATTCCACTTAAACTAATCGCGATCGCAGGAATTGCCACAGGTAAAATTGTACTTGCATAGATGAAGCTGACATAGCCAATCCCGAACCATCCAGCCGCAATTCCTAACGACATTAAGATCTGCATATTTGGCTTTTTAAAAAAGCAGAGCAAGGCACCTGAAGCTCCCACTAAAAGCAGAACAAAAATCGATTTTTGCCAAGGATAAGCAAGTAAATCTACTATGCTTTTTTCTTGCATAAGTGAGGCGATCGCATTGGCATGAATTTCAATTCCTGCCATTCTTCCCATCGCCGAGTTTTGGATATCCTGCTTTGACGCGGCAGTTGCACCAATTAACACAATTTTATCTTTAAAAAACTTACCGCCCTGAAGCTGATCGCTGCTCCAATTTTCAGGGTCAATTACATAATAAAAAGGAATTTGTTGCTGAGCGTTTGCCCATGTATCGGCTCCACCCAAAAAATAAATACCATCACCTTTGGGCTTAGGATAATTCACCTTTGCCACCTTTAAAATTGCTTCCGCAAAAGTGGGCAGAACTGGTAAACCACTTTCCTGCGGCGGCTTCACCCCCATCCGATGAATATTGCCTGTGATTTCAGGTTGAAAGTTGATCAGCCCTAATGCTTTAGGATTAATCTGAAAAATAGTTTCAGGAGAAGCAAGTTGCATAATATTCGCCTCTCCAATTTGCGTAAACTCATAACTTGCCGCAAATACAGAGCGATCGCCATATTTAGTGATCGCGGCTTGCAGCTTATCGTCATCGGCAATGCCATGATCGCCTGGGGTAACAAATAAAATGTCAAAAGCAACTACTTTTGCCCCTGCTTTAACTAACTTTTCAAGGACTTGGGCATAGACTACGCGCTTCCAAGTATTTGTCCGAAAGGGTTCCAAAAAAGGACGGATTTTGGGATCATAAAATTCACCCTGTCGCAATGAAATATCATCGATCGCCAAAATCACGACATCCTTAGGTGGCGCGATCTGCCCTCGCCAACCAAAAAATGCCGATTGAGTTTGCCGCTCCAGATTTTGGACTTCATTAAGCTCTAATCCTGTGATCACGGCACTTAGGGCGGCGATCGCACCCAAAATGGCATAACCAATAAACTTAGGGCTTGATAAAGCTTTAAATTTCTTTTTGATGTTGACTTTCATGGCGCTCTGTAGATGCGTTTACATATAGAAATGGCGGCACTATGCGCCGCCATTTCTATCTTTATCCAAAAAAATGGGATGCGAAGCATCCCATTTTTTTTAATTATGATTTTGCAAGGTCGGCATCGACTTCGGCAAAAGTCTTGTAGCACTTTTCCGCATCATAGATATGGCAGCGATCGCCAATATCTTTGATCAAGCCCCAAGTAAACTTAGTTTGGTACATATACTCACCCCAGTTTTCTTCCAAGGACTTGTGTGCGAGACGCAAATTGTAGGAAGGAATACCCGTAGAAATATGGTGAGGAATATGAACATTAATGTCATGACATAGCCACTCCACCCAAGCAGGATAGTCACAGTGGACAGTGCCTGTTAGTTGATCAGTCCCAGCGCTCCACTGATCCTTTTCCTTGAATTGGATATCGGGCATCGTGTGGTGAACAATCGTGAAGGTACTCATCCAAAAGTGATAGACCAACCAAGGCATCACAAAGAAACTAATAAATCCTGTAATCCCTGTAGTCAAGATTAAAGTAGTCGTCACGATCAGACCAAAAGCAATAACAAGGCGATAGGAGAACTTAACTTGTTTTCGTTGACGCTCAGGATAAAGGCTGGCATCAAAGTGTAAGTTAGCCCAATGAAGAACCGAACCAAGCCACCAAAAACGAGTGCGAATTAGTCGATACACATTGGAAACTAGTCCCTTGCCCTGTTCGTACTCTTCGACTGTGAAAGGATACCAAGCATTATCTTCACCCATCTTGTTGGTGTGTAGGTGATGGTGATCATGCTTGAAGCGCCAGCCGTGAAAAGGAAAAAGCAATGGCAAAAATGCAATATGTCCAACTAAATCATTGATCCAATTCTTATTGGAAAAGGAACGATGACCACAGTCATGACCAATTACAAAAAAACCTGTCAAGGCTGTCCCTGTAAAGATCCAAGCAAAAGGCAACAAATACCAAGGAGAGAAAGCAATGCTGACGTAACCCAAAGCCGCAGCAACAACTGAAAAAACTACGCTCAACCAAGCTCTCAGAAGATTTTTTTCAAAATATTCGGATGGAATTGTTTTAATGATGTCTCGCAGAGAGGTTTCTGAGGTGAGTGTGTGGGACGATTTTTGGATGGTAACCACTACTGAATACTCCCTGCTGTGGTCAACCTTTGGCAACTGAGGCTTTGCAATTTCTGAAATAGAATGTCTATATCTGACTGCAATTCCGCCAGCTCCGCCTGTACTTGTTCTGAATAGAGCTTCTTAGCGGCTAGCTCTTTAGTCGCCATAGTTAGAGACGAAACATTTTGATTTGAAAATTCTATTGAGGCTTCAGTTTGTTTGCTCATACTTCCTTTAAAAACGTTTTGAAACGCAAAAATCACACCACAAAATTATTTATGGTGAAGATTTTAGCCTAAATGATGTGTACTTTTGTATATCACTAAACATATCCAAGCAGCTAGACGCAGTTGAATGTAAAATCCCAAAAGCCATAACCCATTCCTAATCTGCATTACAGCTTTTGACTTGCATTTCGTAACTTATCAAAAATTGGCGTTAGACCAAGTAAAGAAATGGCGTAGCCATTTCTTTACTTGGTCTAACGCTGAACAACGCTACTCCCTAATATTTAGTGCCAAGAGGAGTGTCGGCAAACAAAATTGGGGCGATCGCAGCGGCGGAACCTAAGCGATCATCGGCGTATTCCTCAAGGCTGTAGTACTGATCCATGCGATCGCATAGTCCCTCTGGGCTGAGGCTCTGAATATTGTGGCTAATGATGTAACTCTGAGCGGCGGAGCCTCGAAACGCGGCGAAAGCTTCTTGGCAATAGGCTTGTTTCGAGTCATTGGAGGCAACTCGCCAGTCGGAGCCATGCATATTTCCGACCAAAATTGGCTGACCATGGGCGGGGATCACAGGGCGACGTTCGGCAGCGATCGCGTTCTGAGGAGCTATAAACATCAAGGCGATCGCGATTAGTGCCATGCAGTTTTTGACGAGGGTGCGAATGTAAGACTTTGACATCATGGGAATTTATCGTCCTTGAGTGGTACCGAAAGATTTTGGGAAGCGGCGCAGAGCGCCGCTTCCCAAAATCTTTCGGGGTTTTAAGTCAGTGCCAAGCACTGTCAGGTAGCCCTAAGCTTGGAGTTGTTAAGGTTTAGCAACATTTTTAATTAATCAACTCAAACATAGCAAAATAATAGGTGCAGTAGCTTTGTGTAGCCTGTATTGTCTAATTTTCAACACTTTTTAAGATTTATTTTTGGTGGTTAGATTAGATGGTTTTGTTAAACTTATGTTAATTCTGATACAGAAAGATTAAATTTCCTTCTAAGTGCATATCGCCAATTTCAGCGCCTTGCGCCGTCTTAAAACCTGAAGGTTTTTAAAAAAGGCTAGTTATCAACCTTTTTGAAAATCCCCTTCACTACTTAAAGACTCGGCGGGCTGTATCTCTTTGAACTAGTTTTGATACCGTTTACTCAAGGCTCAATAGGTGTTTCGGGGAGGTAAAGAAAGGAGAGAGTCCAACAAAGCACTCAGCAGAGCTTTTCCCCTCCTCTTGGCATTATGAACAAACTCAAAGAAGCCCAAATACAAAGGTAACTTTTCTTGAGAAATACCACGATGAGGACGTAACCAAGAGCGCAAAAGCGACCAAAAGCCTTCCATGGTATTGACATGAACTTCACAGAAATCATCACCATCTTCATCTCTAGCATATTCTCCCGCACCATGACAAACAGTT
>MNZA01000029.1 GCA_001873375.1 Oscillatoriales cyanobacterium CG2_30_44_21 | reverse complement strand
TTCACTGGGAAGGGAGTAACTTGTTAACGGAATATAAATCTTAGCGATCGCATCGCAATTGATTGTAAATTTTTTTGGGTTAATAATTGTATAGACAGAAACTCTAATGATGCTTGAGGTAACACACTGAAAAGATTAGTGACTTTGGCAAAGTCACTAACACGATATCGTGCTCAAAGTGGTTCCTTCTCATTCTGCCAAATTGCTCTCACGATTTTGATTTCATCATAAGTATATGCTTCGCGCAAATGATCAAATAGATTTCGCAAAGAATCACCGCTGATCGCTTCTAAGGCTTCATAAATTACTGTTTGGCGTTCAGGAGTTACAAGACGATCAATATTAATCGCGTAGCCAGCTTCTACTAGCTGCACCAAATGTGTCCAAATTGTCGCAGGTTTTAAGCCGCGATCGCGGGCAATATCCTCAATTTCTAAACCATTCTCATACATTTCTAAGGTTGTCTGATTAGTGGCTAGTTTAGAAGATTTTGGTTTGGAAGTTATTGATTCTGTTTTAACCTTTGCAGAATCGGTAAATTCGCTAGGTTCTGGAGGTGGATATTGTTGGTGATGTTCCAGAATGATGCCAATAAAATCATCGGCATATTGTTCTAATTTCTTTTGTCCCACGCCTGAGAGCTTGGCAAAGTCGCGGCGTGTAGTGGGTTGCTGCTCTGCCATTTGGTTGAGCGTGGCATTGCTAAAGATCACATAGGGCGGTACTTCCTGCTCATCGGCAAGATTTTTGCGAAGGAGTCGCAACCTTTCAAAGAGAATTTCGATATCAATGGGGCGCTCGCCGCGATCGCGACTATCGGCAACCACAGGCTCGGCATCGCGCTCGATCGGCAGTAGCACCTGACGCTGACCACGCATCACTTCCCAACTGCGATCGTTCAATTTCAAAATCGCATAGCCATCGGTGGTGGGTGTGAGATAGCCTTGATGCACTAGCGATCGCGACAATTGCCGCCATTCATCGAGGCTGCGATCTTTGCCAATGCCATAGGTCGTGAGTTGATCGTGGTGGTGCTGCAAGACCTTCTCCTTACGGGAACCACGCAACACATCAATCAAATGCCCTGCCCCAAAACGCTCCTTAGTTCTTGCCACACAGGATAAAAACTTTTGCGCTTCCACTGTCCAATCTTCCATTGGTTTGGGCGTAAGGCAATTATCACAATTACGGCAATTGCCATGAAAGTTTTCGCCAAAATAGCGCAACAGAATCGCACGGCGACAGGTTATTCCTTCCGCATAATCCACCACTTGCCGCAGTTGCTGATGGGCAATGCGTTGTTCTGCTTCCAGAGGCTCGTTGCTATGAGGATCGACTTTTTGGGCGATTAAATATTTAATCGTTTCTAAATCTTGATATCCCAAAAATAAGGTGCAATGGGAATCTTCGCCATCCCGCCCCGCTCGCCCTGATTCTTGGTAATAACCTTCAATATTTTTTGGCAAATCGTAATGAATCACAAACCGCACATCGGGTTTGTTGATGCCCATCCCGAAGGCGATCGTGGCGACCATCACCTGCACATCATCGCGAATCCAGCGCGTTTGGTTCTCGTCCCTTTCCCTTGCGCTCAATCCTGCGTGATAGGGAATTGCTTCGATGCCATCGGTTCTTAAACGTTCGGCAATTTCATTAACCCGTTTGCGACTGAGGCAATAGATAATTCCTGAACCTTGAATTTTTTTAATCTGCTGATATAGATGGATATAGGATTGATCTCCGCCTTGTTTGGGAATAACTTCGTAATAGAGATTGGTGCGATCAAAGCTGGCAACATGGATATAGGGCTGTCGCAGCGCTAACTGTTGGCTGATATCTTCACGCACCCGTTCGGTGGCTGTCGCCGTCAAGCCAATCATCGGCACATCCGCGAAGGAATTACGAATCCGACTCAATTGCCGATATTCAGGACGAAAATCATGCCCCCATTCCGATACGCAGTGCGCCTCATCGATCGCAAATCCTGCGATGCCCACTTGGTTTTTGACAATATTGAGAAATTCTAAAAACTGCTCATTAAATAAGCGTTCAGGAGCCACATAAATTAATTTGGTCGCACCATTAAGAATTGCCTGCGATCGCTGATTACTTTCCCGCCCTGACAAAGTACTATTCAAAAAAGTTGCGCCAATACCATTCTCCTTGAGCGCCGTTACTTGATCCTGCATCAGCGCGATCAAGGGTGACACCACAATGGTGACACCCTTTTTTAGCAAGGCTGGCAACTGAAAACAAATGGACTTACCGCCACCTGTGGGCATAATCGCCAATGTGTCACGCCCTGCTAAAAATGCTTCAATAATCTCGCGCTGCCCCGCCCGAAAGGAGTCATAGCCAAAATATTGCTTTAGCGCTTGTGTTAAAGGATCGCTCATTTCTCTGCGTCGTTAAGTTCTTTCTTAAATAGTTTAGTGGCGGCGCAAAGCGCCGATGATCAAAAATCTCTCTGTACCCCTCAAAGCCTCAATAGGCTGTAAATAACAACAAAAAAGAGGGGACGCACTGCGTCCCCTCTTTTTTGTTGTTACTTAGCTAGCTGAGCCAAGACCAACGTATGAACCATAGAAAAATAGACCAACAACGACCAATACGCCAGTGCCAGCAACAGTAGCAACTAGCCACAATGGAATACGTCCATTTTTAAACATGAATTTAACCTCCTTATAAAATAGTTTTTACAGAATACAGCCTGTGGAGGCTTCGAGTGGTGTAGAGAAATTTTTGGAAGCGTTGCAGAGCAACACTTCCAAAAATTTCTCTGGGTTTTCACTGTATCTCTAAAAAGGGAGTTGCTGTGCAACTCCCTTTTTAGTTGGCAACAAATTAACTATTCACAAAACCTTGATAACAAGTCAAAGTCGCAACATCAAGGTTTTGCGAAGCCCTTAGTTGAAGAAATAGCTAGAGAATAGAAGCACAGTCACAAAGATTAAGAGCAGACCCAAGTATAGAGAAGTACGGTTTAACTCTACTGGTTGGCTGTTGGGATTCTTAGGAGCCATAGGATTTAGTTAGGATTTATATCTAAAAAATAAAATTTGAAACCGATCAAAAACTAACGACTGATAAATTGCATCGCCGCGATCGCGCCGATAAAAAATACAGTGGGTACGCCCAATCCGTGAACTGCGAGCCAACGGAAGGTAAATACAGGATATTGAATTGGTTGGTTAGGGTTATTGCTTGCCATGTTTGTTCAATTGAGGAATGCGTGGATTAAAAAAATTCAACTTTGGTTGGGTTATGGGCGCTAAAAACTTGAATTTCAGGCTTGAGTCTGTAAAGACTATTTTGCCATCTGAATATCTTTAGCAGGATTAAAGCGATCGGTCACCAAAGGCGCAGTTTGACGATCTTCACCGTAGTACTCGTTGGGGCGGGGTGTGCCAAATACGTCATAGGCTAGCCCAGTGCTGACAAATAGCCAACCTGCCAAAAATAATGCAGGAATAGTCAAGCTATGAATTAGCCAATAACGAATGCTAGTAATAATGTCGGAAAATGGGCGTTCTCCTGTAGTACCTGCCATAGCTGTCCTCTAAATGTGTAATGTAAAAGTATTTATCTTAAATAATAATTCACTTCTGCACATAGTTGATGGTTAAAACCACAGCCCCAAAAAGATGACTTGCCCGCGAAGCGGGCAAGTCATCTTTTTGGGGCTTGCTCCATCCAACTCCCAGCATTGCCCCTTTCTGTCTACATTTTTGCAGCCTAATGGTACATAAATGACTTTAAAAATGGCGCTCTGCGCCATTTTTAAAGTCATTTATGGGTTTTAAATCAGCTCAAAGAGCTTAACGCCCTTGACCCAGACGATACAAATTATTGCAATTTCTAGATAATTACTGACTTCGTTGTGAATTTGCCAGAAAAAAATGAAATAATTGTATTAGGTTTAGTGTTAGCCCTAGGGCAAGCAAATAAATCTTAATATTAGTGATTTTCAGTGTGGTGAGTTTTTTAACTGCTTCTTTGCCCAAACCAAAGACCTAGTTATTCTTACATCCCTCTTTGAAAAAGTGCGACATCATCAGTTGAATTAGTATTAGCTTTCCGCTCTATTCGGATAGCTAATACTAATTCACTCTTGTTCAATATGTTTTTGTGTGGAGTGTTGAAAAGCTTTCAGATTCTTAAATTTCTCAAGTAACTTCACCACGGTTAAATCGATAACGTCATGAACAAATTTCATAAACTCCTATCTACATCAGCGATAAGTCTTGTGGCTTTGCTGCCGCTAGCTAGCCCTGCTGACGCAATTTCATTCACCCTTAACCTAAATTGGCAAGGTCTAGGTTCAAACCCTGAAAACGCAAGTGTAAATTATTTTTTAACTGGCTCGTTTACTGCCGAAGACATAAACACTGACGGGTTTATTCGCACTAAATTTGAGGATTTCCAAGATGGTGATACAAGTAACGACGAAGTTACTAATTTTGCCATTACATTTAGTAGAGATACCGATGTAAATCTCGTCACATACGACTTTGAGCAAATTACTAGTGACCCGGCATTCGTCTTTAATTTTGACATTGGTAGCGGCACAATTTTGCAAAGTGGTACTGATGATCCTGTTATTGAGGAGGTTGAGAAAGCCTTGTATATTGGTAATAAAAATTCACAATTCAATGGTTTTTCTCTTGATTCATTCTCTGTGACTACTGAAGGTGTTCTCAAACTAAAAGATGTTGGGGGTATAGACAATGCCATAAGCAATGAAAATACTAGTCCTAAAATCGGTACATTGCTTATAGCTTCCGCACCAGCTCCTGTACCTTTTGAGTTTGAGGCAAGTGGGGGAATGTTGATGTTGGGTGCAGCTTGGTTGTGGAAGAAAAATCTTCAGAAGAAGGCTACTAACGATTAATACTTAGGAAGTAAAAGCGGCACTTTGTGTCGCTTTTACTTTTTTTGTTTTAATGGTTACTTAGCATATCCATGATCATGCGATTGGCTTGAGAGCCGTAACTGCCGCCAAATAAATTGAAGTGATTGAGAATGTGGTAAAGATTGTAGAGGTTTTTGCGTTTTTGGTAGCCTTGGTCTAGTGGATAGGCAGTTTGGTAAGCTCGATAGAACTGAGCAGGAAATCCGCCAAATAGTTCGGTCATGACTAGGTCAACTTCGCGATCGCCAAAATAAAGAGCAGGATCAAAAATTACAGGTTCATCATCGACAAAAGCAACATTACCACTCCAGAGATCGCCATGTACCATTGAGGGCTGGGGCTGATAATTATCAAACAGGCTAGGAATGATCGCGTAAAGTTCTGTTTCAGAAACATGACTCTTCCATCCCTTTCGTTTGGCTAGGCTAATTTGAAAGCCGAGGCGATGGTCAATCCAAAATTCAAGCCAATCTTTTGTCCAATTGTTAATTTGTGGCGTTGAGCCGATTGTGTTGTTGCGTTGCCAGCCAAAACCGCGATCGCTATGGAATTTGTGCAAGGCGGCGAGGTTCTGCGCCATGCGTTCCCAGTTTTGTCCATTGCTTAGTTCCAGATTTTCCATGACCAGATAAGCCCTGTCTGCGGTAGTTCCCCAACAAATGGGTTTTGGCGATCGCATGGTGTGGGTGTCGCAGATTTGCTGAAGGGCGATCGCTTCGGCAATAAACATTTCTAGGCGGTGAGCTTGGTTAGTTTTGACAAAATAATGGCGATTGCGATCAGATATTTTGGCTGTCTGGTTGATGCAACCGCCTGATTTTGATTGAATGCGATCGCCGATAAATTTTTGTCCTGTTGATTGGGAAATGGCGATCGCGATTTGTTCCCACATAGTTTCTATTCCCATCTTTGTGAATAATGGCGGTGCGTGGCTTCGCCACGCACC
>MNZA01000065.1 GCA_001873375.1 Oscillatoriales cyanobacterium CG2_30_44_21 | reverse complement strand
CGACTTAAATCAAGACTACACCCCTGAAGTACAAGCTATTTGCTCCATCAGGTGGATTATTGAGGAATTTCATCGGGAAATTAAGCAATTGACGGGGATTGAGGCTTGCCAGTGCCGTAAATCCAGAATTCAGCGTAATCACATTGCTTGTGCCATGCTTGTTTGGCATCATCTTAAACGTTTAGCTTTTCAATCTGGTAAAACTATCTACCAACTCAAATGCGGACTTTTATCTGATTATTTACGGAGCCAGCTTAATCATCCTTCTATTCCTATGGTTCTTGCGTAAGTCCTAAGTAATCTTGCCAATAAGCCAAAGGAATATTCGGCGATTTTGATTATTGATGATGACCCAACTGTGCATCAATTAATCAAGAATCAACTGTCCTATCTGAATGTATCGATCTATTCGGCTTTTAATGGTCAAGAAGGTATAGAGTTGGCGGATCAAATTCTGCCCAAAGTAATTATTTTGGATGTGCAAATGCCCTCTATGTCTGGATGGGAAGTGCTTAAATCCTTAAAGTTACAGTCCTTAACATCAGGTATTCCGATCATCTTATTAACCACCGATGATGAAAATACGGAACGCTATGAAATCGGGGCGAATGATTATCTATTTAAACCCATTGATCGCGATCGCCTGATTAGCAAGATTGAGAAGTATCGCTCTGGCGACTCAGACTTTTCAGTTTTAGTAATTGAAGATGACTGGAATGTGCGATCGATGCTGCGGCGGATGCTTGAGAAAGAGAACTGTCTGGTTTCGGAAGCTGCCGATGGATACGAAGCCCTCAAAGTAATTAGCGACAATCAACCTCAGCTGATTTTGCTAGATTTGACCATGCCCAATGTTGATGGTTTTGAATTTATCCATTTATTACGCCTAACTCAAGGGATTACTTCGATTCCGATCATCATCATTACGGCTAAAGACTTAACCGAAGCCGACACAGTGAGACTAAGCGGTTCCGTCCAGAAGATTGTCCAAAAGAGTAACTTTAGTTCTCCCCAATTGTTTGCCGAAATTGGCAAGCGTCTCCAAGACTTAGGCATATCGTGAGGGCAATTCATGAATTGCCCTTACGATGCAATCCAATAAAAGGGAGTAGCGGCGCATCGCGCCGCCATTCGCTTCTCTGGTTTTTTATTTGCGCCGACAGCTATAACTGTCGGCGCAAATATCGGTAAAATGTTTGCACACAGCGCTTACTCCTCTCTGCTGCGCCCCAGACCATAGCCATCTAAATGTCAAACACTAACGCTATTAATATCTCAAACCTTGAAGCTAACCATACCGAGTCAGCACCTCAAATCATTATCCATCCCCGCGCCATAGTGCATCCCCACGCCAAAATTGGCTTAGGCACCGTGATCGGTGCGGATGCCATTGTCGATGAATTTGTGGAAATTGGCGATCGCTGCGAGATTCGGGCTAGGGCGATCGTTACAGGGCATACCAAGATCGGTAACGATAATCAAGTTGGCTATGGGGCAATCGTAGGATCGGAGCCTCAAGATACTTCCTACAAAGGCGCAGTCAGCTATGTGGAAATCGGCGATCGCAATATACTTCGCGAATATGTCACCATTAATCGCGGCACGGCGGAAGGCTCAAAAACGAAAATCGGCAATGATAACTTAGTGCTGACGGGCGCTCACATTGCCCATAACTGTCAAATCGGCGATCGCGTCACGATTGTGAACAATGTCTTGTTAGCAGGCTATGTGGAAGTCCAAAACCATGCCTTTATGGGTGGTGATGTGGTGATCCATCAGTTTACGCGGGTTGGCGCATATGCGATGGTGCGCGGACAGACGCGCCTCGGCATGGATGTCCCACCTTACTGCATGGCAGTCGATACAAATATGGTGTTGGGTTTAAATAGCCTCGGACTGCGTCGCAATGGGTTTAATCACCAACGCCGCCGCGCCATTTTGGAAGCTTACAAAATTATCTACAAATCCCATCTCAATCGTTCTCAGGCGATCGCCCTGTTAGAGTCCACCCCTGATTATGCAAATAATCCTGACATTAAGTTCTTTTGTGATTTTATCAAGGCTAGTCGCCGCGGTGTGTGCAAAATTTACGAAAAGGGCTTAGGACGCGGCGAAGAATAACGAGAGTAAAGTTCCGCCCGCGTAGCGGGCGGAACTTTTGGTTTAGCTACTTAGCGAATCATGTAGAAGAATTGGCAACACAAGTTTTAATACAAACGCTGATCATTTAACGACAGTATCCAGATAATCTTTTTAAGGGATAAAAGAGGTTTTTAATGTCTGATCGCGAACAGGATATGGCAACAAATACGGATTTATCGCAAGAATCGCCGCAAAACTCTCAAGACTGCTTTGCGATCGCCGCTATTGGTGCATCCGCAGGTGGACTCGAAGCCTTTACACAATTATTAAAAAATTTACCACTTGATATTGGCATGGGCTTTGTGCTGATCCAGCATCTAGCGCCCGATTATGATAGTCAGCTAAGCGAAATCCTGCAAAAAGCAACCCAAATACCTGTCCATCAAGCGCAGGAAGGCATGAAAATTGCCCCAAATAATGTCTATGTGATCCCGCCGAATACTCTAATGACCCTCGATCAGGGCGTATTAAAACTGGCTCCGCGCCATCGGGTTAGAGGTAAATACATGGCGATTGATGGATTTTTTAATTCTTTAGCTGCCGATCGCGGTAGTCAGGCGATCGCGATCGTGTTGTCGGGAAGTAATGAAGATGGAACCGCGGGGCTAGGAGCGATCAAGTCAGTGGGTGGGATTACCTTTGCTCAAGACTTGGTATCTGCCGAATTTCCCACGATGCCGATGATTGCGATCGCTTCGGGCTATGTCGATTCTGTGTTGTCGCCAAAGGAGATTGCGGCGGAATTGGTCAACATTAGTCAAGGTAATCGCGAGAGTAATTTTGAACTCAATATAGAAGTTGATGAAAAGTCTGATGATGAGTCTCCACGCATATTTACAGAGGATTTGGAAACTTTGCCGATGATTTTTGCGCTGCTGCACAACGCTATGGGCATAGATTTTAGTTATTACAAACAAGGCACGATCAAGCGCAGGATCGCAAGGCGGATGGGATTGCTCAATCTGCAACAGTTAGAAGCCTATGGCAAATATTTACAAGACAATCCTGCCGAAGTGGAGAACTTATACCACGATATTCTGATTAATGTGACCAGTTTTTTTCGGGAACCAAATTCCTTTGTCGCTCTCAAGGAGTTGGTATTTCCTGTGATTTGCGAAAACAAGCCGTCCAATGTGCCGATTCGGATCTGGGTGGCGGGCTGCTCCACAGGAGAGGAAGTTTACTCGATCGCGATCTGTCTATTGGAGTTTTTTGACGATTATCCGACTCGCCATCAGATTCAAATCTTTGCCACCGATATTAGTCAAATAGTCATTAGTAAGGCAAGGATAGGATTTTACGAAGAGAGTTTATTGAAAGAAGTTTCTCCAGAACGGTTGAGTCGCTTTTTTACACCCGCCAAAGGTGGCTATCAGATTGGGCGTTTGGTGAGAGAGTGCTGTGTATTTGCGCGGCAAAACTTGACTAGCGATCCGCCATTCTCGCGGCTAGATCTGATTAGTTGTCGAAATATGCTGATTTATCTGGAGCCGATGCTTCAAAAAAAGATTATGCCAGTTTTCCATTATGCGCTCAATCCTGAGGGATTTTTGATGTTGGGAAGTTCCGAAGGAATTGGTAGTTCTACGGATTTATTTGCGATCGCCGACAAAAAACAGCGCATCTATCAACGTAAAATTACACCTGCGCGGATGAATTTTAATTTTGTTAAAAGTACCTATGAAACCTCACCCATAAATCCTTCTAAACTAGGTGAATCGGCGGCGGAAATCAATCTCGAACAACTCGCTGATCAAGTGATGTTGAGCCGCTATGCGCCTGTGGGCGTGATGATCGATGAAGAGATGGAAATTTTGCAGTTTCGGGGGCAGACCAGCGCCTACTTGGATCCATCCCCAGGAAAGGCGAGTCTCAATTTATTAAAAATGGCGCGAACGGAATTAAGACTAGAACTGCGATCGGCAATTCACAATGCCAAACAACATGACGTTCCATTTACCAAAGATGGAATCGAAATGTCTTCTGAGATTCTGGTCAAAATCGATGTGATTCCCTTAAAAATTAATAGCGATCGCTATTTTTTGGTGTTATTTGAGAGCCGTCCTAAACCAGCCACATCGGACACTTTAGCCCCCATACCTCCAGTCAAGTCCCGTAAAGTGCGGCAGACCGAATCAGAACTAGCGGTAGTGCGGCTCACCCACGAATTAGAAAGCACAAAAAAATATTTGCGATCAATCATCGAAACCCAAGAATCCACTAATCAAGATCTAAAAGTCGCTAGTGAAGAATTCTTGTCTAGTAATGAAGAGTTGCAGAGCGCCAATGAAGAACTAGAAACTGCCAAAGAAGAAGTCCAAGCGACCAATGAAGAGATCACCACTGTCAATGACGAATTACGCAGTCGCAACCTCCAGCTCCAGCAGTCCAATAATGATATGCAAAACCTGCTGACTAGCGTCAGTATCGCGATTTTGATGCTATCTGGCGATTTGCGGATTAGACGATTTACACCTATGGCAGAGCAGGTATTTAATCTGATTCCTACTGATGTGGGACGACCTTTTAGCGATATCCAAACTAATATCGATGGTGCAGACTTACTCGGATTAGCAATCTCGACCATCAATACGCTGATTCCCTTCGAGCAAGAAGTGCAGGATCGATCGCAACATTGGTACAGCTTGCGAATCCGTCCCTATCGCACCCTCGAAAATGTCATTGATGGGGTTGTAATTAGTTTGATTGATATCGATTTGATTAAAAAAAATTCTCTAGAACTAGAACTATCACGCAACTATTCCAAAGCGATCGTGGAAACTCTGCGTCAACCTCTGCTAGTACTCGACGCAGACTTGCAAGTAATCACCGCCAATCCCGTCTTTTATCAAACCTTCCAAATGTTGCCCAGTCAGACCGAAGGACGGTCAATTTTTGGGCTAGGAGATTGGAATATTGCCCAACTGCGATCGCTATTTAATGACATTCTCACTGATCATATTTCCATCTACGATTATGAGATCACCCAAGATTTTACGCACCTCGGTACGCGCACGATGCTGCTCAATGCCTGTGAAATTGATCGAGATAATGTTGGCAAAATGATTTTGATTGTGATTGAAGACATCACCGAACGCAAAACCCAGCATCAATTGATCATCGCCAAAAATCAAGAATTAGCCGCTGCCATGATTGCCTCTGAAGCTGCAAATCTGGCTAAGAGCAGATTTTTGGGAAACATAAGTCATGAGTTCCGCACACCCTTAAATGCGATTATGGGATTTTCGGATATTCTCAGGACTATGGATAATATCAATCCTCAGGTCAAAGAAGATCTAGACAATATTTATCAATCTGGCGAATATCTTCTACTTCTAGTTCAAGATCTACTTGATATAGCTAGAATCGAAGCCGAAAGAGTGGCAATTGAACCAAGCCTAATATCTCTCGCAAGTTTCTTACAATTAACAGTAGATATGGTTTCTGCCAAAGCTACAGCTAAAAACCTTAACTTCAGAACTCAGTTCGCCACCGATTTACCCGAAAATATCTATGTAGACGAAAAGCGATTGCGACAGGTGCTGCTTAATTTGCTTAGCAATGCCATCAAGTTTACTTGCACAGGCGATGTTACATTTTCAGCCTCAAAAAGCCAGTCAGTGGACGGCGCAAGCACTAGAGAACTAATTCGATTTGCGATCACCGACACAGGCGCGGGTATTACCGACTCAGACATCGACAAAATATTCTTCCCCTTTGAGCAGGTAGGCGCAAGAGAATCGCAATTTTTAGGCACTGGCTTGGGCTTGGCAATCAGTCAAGACCTAGTTAAAAACATGGGCGGTGAAATTACGGTTGTCAGCGAGATTGGCGTTGGCAGTACTTTTAGTTTTGAGTTGGACTTAACCTAAGCACTGAATAGTTAATCCAGCGCTTCGCGCCGATGCTCAAAAATCTCTCTTACCCCTAATCAAAAACCAAA
>MNZA01000118.1 GCA_001873375.1 Oscillatoriales cyanobacterium CG2_30_44_21 | reverse complement strand
CGACTTAAATCAAGACTACACCCCTGAAGTACAAGCTATTTGCTCCATCAGGTGGATTATTGAGGAATTTCATCGGGAAATTAAGCAATTGACGGGGATTGAGGCTTGCCAGTGCCGTAAATCCAGAATTCAGCGTAATCACATTGCTTGTGCCATGCTTGTTTGGCATCATCTTAAACGTTTAGCTTTTCAATCTGGTAAAACTATCTACCAACTCAAATGCGGACTTTTATCTGATTATTTACGGAGCCAGCTTAATCATCCTTCTATTCCTATGGTTCTTGCGTAAGTCCTATAAGTATTTCAATCATATCTTCAGCACAGCCAAAGCCTTGCTCTATCGTATCTGGACAAAACTCGTAAATTTCTGAGGCAAGTTCAGTCACGTCATCAGGCAGGCTTTTAAAGTTTAACAACACGCTATCAGAACTTACCTCAGAAAGTTCTATGCCATATTTCGCATCCCAGTCCTGAAGTTTCTGAATAATATCTTCAGTTTCAACATCATAGTTACAACCATTTGTGCCTAACTCTAGGAGTCTTTGATATTTATCCATAGTTTTAAATCTGTAAGGATTTTGAGCAAGTAAGTAGTTAGGCATAAGTAAACCTAAAACCCAGAAGGTTGTTGCGCCCGCGTAGCGGAAACAACAACCTTTGGTTTTAGGTTTTAATTAAGCCGAGCTACTAAGAATTTTTGGGGATTGCAAAATTGAGTATAAAATGCTTTGCGCTCCAACTTCTCACCAAGAAAAAGTTTGAAGGCGATCGCCTTCAAACTTTTCTCTATCCCCCTCAAAGCCTAAATAGGTTGTGAGGACTTAGGTGGTTTTTCATTTAAAAATTTTCGCGATCGCAAGTTAAGCTGATTCATCGCTTACTTCTTGCCACTACCGATTTTATCGAGAACCGCGATCGCCTTTTTAACGATCACCTCTGGAAGCGGAACGTAACCTAACTCCAAGCCCATTGCTTGCCCCTGCGTTAAACCCCATTTCAGCACATCTTTTAGCGCCTGAGCCTGTTTCGGATCGTTGTATTGCTGATAGGCTAATACCCAACTGTAAGTAACGATCGGATAAGCATCCGTAGCATCAGGATCGGCATTGGAACCACGCAAATCTTCTGATAGTTTAATTGTGGCGATCGCCTTGGCTGTCGCATCTTCAGTCGGTAGCGCGAACTGTCCTGATTTATTCTCTAGGGCGGCTGTGGCAAGGTTTAACTGCTTAGCAAACGCATATTCCACATAGCCGATGACACCTTCCCCTTGCTGGACTTGAGCGCTGATACCCGCATTATCCTTGATGCCAGTGCCAGTCTTCCATGACACATTTAGCCCCGTTCCCACTTCGTTCTTCCATTCGGGACTAGTGGCGCTCAAGTGAGCCGTAAATGCTGCGGTTGTGCCACTTCCATCAGAGCGATGGATGACCGTAATTGGCAGATCGGGAAGGATAACATTGGGATTAAGAGAAGCGATCGCGGGATCGTTCCATTTCTTAATCTTCCCTAAAAAGATCTCAGGTAGAACTTTCCGCGATAGTTTTAGTCCCGACTGCACCCCTGCAATGTTGTAAACCACCGCCACGCTCCCCGCCGCCGTGGGAATCATCGCTGCGCCACGAGTAACTTGAGCCAATTCCTGATCAGTCAGCGCCAGTTCACTAGCGCCAAAATCCACGGTTCCCGATAGAAATTGCTGAATTCCTGCGGCACTGCCAATCGGCTGATAGCTGATTTGGATGTTAGGGTTTTGTGTGTTGTAATCTTTAAACCACCGCAAATAGAGAAAAGATGGGAAGGTCGCACCCGCACCATACAGGGAAACTTGAGCAGAATCGCCATTGGCGCTAGGTGTTGCAGGAAGTGTGCTTTCGGTCGCCTGTGGTGCTTTGGGATCGGGGGAATTTCCTTGACAGGCTTTGAGCGCGATCGCAAGGGGAACGGCGGACATCAGCAAAAACTTACGGCGGGATGCAACAGATTTCAACGACACAAATAACCTCATTATGGACGGTTGGGTTAATTGAAACTCAGTTTAGCCGATCGCGGGTCAAAAATCTGGCGGCGATACTGATGCTTAAAATCAGGGCGACAACTACCAATGCAGCCGTCCATGCTAGCGCCTGATCATTAGGATAGGGCGATAGAGCAAAGTTGTAAATTAGCACCGACATCGAAGCAACGGGTTTCCATAATCCATTCAATCCATATTGACTGAAGAGAGCCGTAAACAACAAAGGCGCAGTTTCGCCAGTCGCACGGGCGATCGCTAGGACAATCCCCGTCACGATCGCAGGCATGGCGGCAGGAATGATGATCAAAGTAATTGCCTGAATGGGACTCGCTCCGATCGCGATCGCGCCTTCGCGTAGTTCTGGAGAAACCGCTTTCAAGGCTTCTTCCGAGGTTCTGGCGATCGTGGGTAGCATCACCACCGCAAGGGCAACACCTCCCGCGATCGCCGAAAAGGTTCCTGATGTGAGAACCACTAAGCCATAGGCAAACAAGCCACAAATAATTGAGGGAACTCCGCTCAAGACGCCATTAAAAAACCGTACCCATTGCGATAGAAGTTTATTTTGTCCAAACTCGACTAAATAAATAGCAGCCCCAAGCCCAATGGGAGCGCTCAGTCCTGTGCCAATTCCCACCATTAACAACGTGCCAGTAATGGCATTGCCAAAGCCGCCGCCTGATTCCAATGGTGGTGGTGGAAGTTCGGTAAAGGCGACTAGATCAAAACGTGACGATCCTTTGGCGATCAGACTAAACAGAATAGAGCTAAAGGCAAAAACGGCGATCGCTGTTCCCAAAAATATGCCTATATTCAATAGCCCAGATACAATTTTTCGCCTTGTTTGATTTGGCTTCCATTTATCTTCAGCACGATCATTAGCAATGTTTTCTAATTCCCCCGTTTTCAAGCTGCCGTGTATAAACAAGTCTCGCTGACTAAGTTTTAAGGGGTAGATCCCCCCCCCTTGAAAAGGGGGGAGAATTTTCTTCTTTCCCCTTTTTAAGGGGGATTGAGGGGGATCAGTAGTAACTTGCGCTACAAGGGAATCGAGATTTTCTTTGTGATGCGAAGAATGGAAAGAAGTAATAAAACTGTTGGCAAGAATATTTGCGATTAATGTTAATGCCATCAACACCAACGCCGCATAGAGCAAAGCCGATAACTGAAGCTCTTTCGCTTCTGAAAACTGACTGGCGACTAATGAAGCGATCGTGGAACTGGGAGCCAGCCAAGACCAATTAATTTGATTGGCATTGCCAATCAGCATCACTGCCGCCATTGTCTCGCCGATCGCCCTTCCTAGAGCCAGTACTGCTGCGCCGACAATTCCCGACATACTCGCAGGAATAGCTATGCCTAAAATAAATTCCCACCGATTCGCGCCAATCGCTGCTGCTCCCATTCGCAACTCCATCGGCACTGAGGCGATCGCGTCTCGTGACAGCGCCACCACAATCGGCAAAATCATTAATGTCAAAACCAAAATTGCGGGCAGTAGCGATCGGTTGGCAGGAAGAGTACTAAAAAAAGGAATCCATCCTAAATTTTGATGCAGTCCGCGCATTAATGGTCGCAGCGCTGGCATCAATACAAAAATCCCCCACAGCCCATAAACAACGCTGGGAATCGCCGCCAGCAATTCAATCGCCAAGGAAATCGGCACAAGAACTACTTTGGGCGCGATGTCTTCATTAAGAAAAATCGCAATGCCCACGCCCAAGGGCATCGCCAAGGCGATCGCTACTAGCGAACTGACCAGAGTTCCATAAATCTGTGGCAAAATCCCATAGATATTTTTAACAGGATTCCATGCCATTGTCCAAAGAAAGCCTAAGCCGAATTCCTTCAGCGCAGGTATCGCCGCGATCGCCAGTTCAATCACAATCGCAGCAACCAACAAGAGGATCGCGATCGCCAGCCCTTGAGTAGTTCTCTGAAATATGGAATCCAGCCAGAGAGAGAATCTTGGACGACTAAGAACCTGTTCACCAGAAATCTTAGGCACTACAGAGACTCGCTCCCAGTTGCTTCTCGCAATTAGAACGCTCGGAAGCGTTCAGATCTTTCATCTGTAAATCCCGCCGCAATACCATGCCGTTATGCCCATTAATTGAACGTGGCAGTTCCTCATATTTAATCGGCTGCATCGTTCTCATGTCATAAGTGGTATAAGTCGTCAGTTCGGGAGAGGCAAAGTTAATATCGAGAATCGTCATCGATTTGCGCGGCGGCATCCGACTATCGATATAGGGGCGTGGACCTGCACCGAGAATGCCCATGTGCAGCAGTTGCAGCTTGCCCTTGTGCGCGGGGTAGTAACCGTGATGGTGTCCGCTAATGTAAGTGTGAACATTGTTGCGCTCTAGCATGGCGCGTAACTCTTCCGTGTTTGACATCACTTCCCCGGCACTATCTCGTCCCACCGTCACCGCATAGAGAGGCAAATGTCCTAGCAAAATCTTGATTTTCGCCGCCTTGGCTTCAGGACTTTGCAGCGCTTTCTCCACCCATGCCAATTTGTCTTTGGGAATGAAATCAGATGAACCATCCCAAGTCAAAAAGAAGACATCTTTGTATTTGAAGGTGTAATAGAAGGGAAATTCAAAGCGATCAACGAATTCCACTCCAGAATCGTGAGCAGGATCGTTCCAATACTTTGCAGCAACATCTCTTTCACGAGAGAACAAAAACTTACCCGCAACGCTTCTAGCACTGGATGCGTCATGATTGCCCATCGTAAATCCATAGGGCAGTTTTGCCTTCCGTAAAGGCGCAGCCACGCGATCGTCAAAGGCAGCCCACATCGCTTTCATCTGATCTTCCGTCAGTGATGGATACTGCCCTGCCACCATATCACCACTACAAGCCACCAGATCGGGCTGCCAAAATGGAAGTAAGGCGATTCCTTTATCCACCTCTGGTTCGTAATCAGTCGAACCATAGGCACTATTCAAATCGCTGATTACCGCCAATCTGATATCACCGCGTGGCGGATTATATAATCCATTGGGAACGCTATCGACGATCGCCTTAGTCGCTGGTGGCAATACGACTGCTTTTCTAGGCTGATCTTCAATCTTAGAAGTGATTGTAACTTTACTTGCTTCCGAAGTCGGAGCAGGGTTAGGACTGCTATTAGTTGCAGTCGGTTCGGATCGGCAAGCATGGAGGGCGATCGTAGCAACTAAACCAACGATAAGCCCTAGAAAAGTGCGTAACAGCGATCGCCAAGAGAGCATAGTTAAAGTTCAATGCGAACTACATAATGATTCAGATTAAATTAAGCACATAATCAATATCCTTGCAACATATCGAGTTTTCGATTAGTTGTTGAAAGTCAGTACTAGTTAACTATCTAAACTTGCCATGCAGATTGTCTTGAGAACATTCTTTCTTTTAATCGATAAATCTTTCTTCTCAAACTGGCTTTCCAAATGCTGCTATCGTACCCCTTAATTCCTCAATAGACTGTAGTGCAGAAATACAGCACTTTGCGCTTACTTGAAACCCAGAGAAATTTTTGAAAGCGCGGCTCCGCCGCGCTTTCAAAAATTTCTCTGTACTACTCAAAGCCTCAATAGACTGTATTTAAAAAGCGCCGCTTTTTAAATATTTCTGAGGTTAATATTAATTAAAAATTAAAAGCCCTGTAAAATGCTGATTTGCAGTATCTTACAGGGCTTTTCTAAAATTTTATTGAGCGTGGGCGCTATATTACATCAAGCCAATTTGAGAAAGAATACCTTGTCCAGTAATTAACTCAGTTGCCAAACCGATAACGAATCCAAGCATTGCAAGACGACCATTCCAAGTTTCAGCGAAGTTGTTGAAACCGAATTTAGGTTCTGAAGCGTTTTCCATTGCAATAATCTCCTCGAGACTTAGTTGATGTTTAGAAATTTTTTGTTTCTGTTGTCTTAATATTACTTCATAGTCCTGAGATGGCTATACCGCTAAAGGTAGATTCATTGGACTTATACAAATGATTACCAAAAAATATAGCTGTAAGTATCTAGGTATGAGTAACCTAAAAACCCAGAGGTCGTTCCGCCCGCTATGCGGGCGGAACGACCTC
>MNZA01000120.1:4310-6054 GCA_001873375.1 Oscillatoriales cyanobacterium CG2_30_44_21 | reverse complement strand
CTTGATAGCATATATTTTATTAGAGCTAGTAGAGATACCAAAAGAGTTTGGCTGCAAGATGTTAGATAAACTGAGGTATTTACAAGCATTCATGAGTGAGAATATCAGTTGTGTACATTGGTTTAGGAAGATGGTGACTTTAAGCTGAAATCGTGCTTTTTAGAGGAGTAGTGTATCTGCTTTTAGGATAACTTCATGTCTGATTCAACACTTCTGCAGTACGGTATTGATGAAATCTTTGAGATGGTTGTCATCCCGTAACTTTTTATCAGAGAGTATTCTATCTACTATTAATTGTGATTATGTCCATGAACTAAGAATAGCTTATTATTTAAAGATTGCAGCACTACTTACTTATTAGGTTTAGCTATTGGGTTCTTTGATAAGTCTCAATGCGATCGCGACTAAATAGTCAAAGCTTACTAATATCTTTGACGTTACACACATTCATAGTGGTATTTAAACATTTGAATTTACAATCCCCGAAAGGTGAACATTTTAGGATAAATTTCATGTGTGCCTAATTTCGATCATTATGAATATATGCAACGACCTCATCGCCATCCGCAGCACATAGCCGAAGTTGTCGCCACCTCGACCACCGAGTTCTTGGCGGAGTGCCTAGAACCAGAAAGCTTAGATTTTCCCGCTATGCCTGCCTTTGGCAGTTGGGTCAAGTCTCAGCAAGTTGAAAATAGCGGCATTATCGCCTACGGAGTAGTTTACCATGCCACCACATCGACTATTGATTCTGTTCATAGAGCTGTGGCTTTAGGATTAAGTCTCCAAGCGATTCGAGAGCAGCAGCCACAGGTTTTTGCAATGTTACGTTCCGAAATAAAAGTGGTTTTGTTAGGATTCTCGACACTTGGTACTGTCTATCAACATTTGCCAGCGCAGCCACCCCAGATTCATCAAGCTGTTTTTGCTTGCGAAGAAGATGAAATTGCTGACTTCACTGAAGAATTAAATTTTTTGAGAACTTTAGTCCAAATGAATAATGCACCTGTGGATGAGCTAATCGCCGCCGTGTTGCGAAATGTCTACCAAGTTCGTAAATGCGATCGCAACTGGTTAGTTCAGGCGGGACGCAAGCTCAGTCTATTACTCAAAGATGACTACGATCGCTTGGGTGCGATTTTGTCCCAAGTCCACCCTTGAAGCACCGCAATAAAAATTAAAAAAACTATATTTCTTGAAATTTTAATTTGTTTGCAAGTACAAAAATAAGCAATAATTCAAATAGTAGATTAAAAAGCAAAACATTGTGGCGCATACCTTTTTAATGCAACCTGGAAAATGGTTTCTTGAAGGCAATTGGATAGAGCGAGACTCAATGTCCGTCCCAGTAAAGGGTAAAACTCTGGTAGGTTGGTCAAGGGATAACTTTTGGTTCACGATGGTCACAAAGTTAACTTTTCCCGATAGCGATCGCGATGAATTGACGATGGCATACAAAGGAAGGATCGATTCCGATGAGCGCCGCTTTACTTTTGTATTGGATCATAGTGGGTTGGGCAAGGTTGAGGGCGAGGGAATCATTGGTCCTGACTCAATTATTCAGCGTTACTGGGTAATTGGCGATAAAAAAATGCGAACAGGTTTTCAAACCATGTACCGACGGGATAATAATATATATTCTTTAGCTAGCGGCATCATTGCGGGGCAAAATCTGGAAAGTACGATGGAAGTAATCTTGACACGTCATACAGACTAATAAAAAACCAAAATATTTTGAAGTGGC
>MNZA01000120.1:0-4296 GCA_001873375.1 Oscillatoriales cyanobacterium CG2_30_44_21 | reverse complement strand
CAAAATATTTCGATTCTGCAAATCAAATGGGCAATAGCTAAAAAAAGAGAGCCGACACGATCGGCTCTCTTTTTTTGAAAATTCATACTGAATGTGATTTGGGATTAACGAGCGTTAGCGCTACGCAATTCATTTGCCAAAATGTCGATCGCTTTAGCAAACTGCGGATCAGAACTTGTACCCACCAGATCCGAGTTTTTGTTGAGCTTTTCTAAATCTTCTTTGGTTAGCTCAACTATCCGATCAGGCTGAATACCCGTTTTATTGATATCGCGTCCACTGGGAGTGAGATACTTAGCGATCGTTACCGCCATTCCAGAGCCATCGCTCAAGGAATGAACTGATTGTACTAAACCCTTGCCAAAGGTCTTAGTACCAACGATTAAGGCTCGTTTATTATCCTGCAAGGCTCCCGATAAAATTTCGCTCGCACTTGCGGAGCCGCCATCTACCAAAACGACAAGGGGTTTATTAGTCAAAGCTTGACGATTAGCAGTCAAGCGCTCACTTTCGCCTTGGCGATCAATTGTAGAGACAATTGGAGCATTGTCTAGCCACATCCTAGCGATTTCAGCACTGGAATATAGCAGTCCACCAGGGTTGGAGCGTAAGTCCATCACAAATCCCACAGCGCCTTTGCTGACGTGATCTTGGATAGTTTTACGCATATCGCTCGCCGCGTTGGCATTAAACTGACGCAATCTGATGTAACTGACTTTGCCAGCGCTGGTGTCACGCAAATCAGCCTTAACTGGATGAATTTCGATTTTGGCACGCTCTAGTTCAAGGTCAAATTGCTTGTCGCCCCGCTTGATCCCCAATTTTACCTTTGTGCCAGCAGGACCACGAATCAAAGCGACCGCTTGATTGATGTCCATGCCTTCGGTGGATTTGTTAGCGATCGCCGTGATCTCATCTTTGGTCAAAACGCCTGCGCGAAATGCAGGTGAGTCTTCGATGGGAGCAACAACCGTCAACTTCTTCGTTTCTTCGTCCATTCCTAGCTGAATACCGACCCCAGTTAGTTCCCCTGAAGTATCAATCTGCATACTCTTGAATTGTTCAGGATCCATGAATCTGGTGTAAGGATCATTCAAGAGCTTGAGCATTTCGCGGACAGAGCGGTAAGCTTCAGCTTTAGATGAGTAGTCACGATTCTCAACATATTGCCGTCTGACTTGCCGCCAATCAACTTTATTGAAGGAGCCATCAACATATTCGAGATTTATGCGTTGCCAAACTTCGTCAACAATCTCCTTAGGGCTATCTCGAAATGCGGCAATGCTAGGATTTGCTAGCTGAAAACCAATCACCGCGACAGCCGCAGCCATTGCTGCTGTTGTACCAAGTACAAGTCCGCCTTTTGCCATGTCAACTTCCTGAAAAGTGATGAGTAATGAGGTTTTAGACCTCAGAATTTATTTAAAAAACCTACCTAACTTTAGCACAAGGATTTTAGCTAAATTAATTGGTATGACAACTATAGCCGTTAGGATGAATCTTAAAGGGCTTTGCGCTTTCACCCAAACCAATAAAGATTTTAAAAGCGTTGCAAAACAACGCTTTTAAAATCTTTATTTTGGTTTGGGTGAGAGTTGTTAATGTTTGCTATACACTATTTGCAGATAGTAACTAGATATTTCAATATGACCTTCACAACAGAATCGCCGACATTGACTGTAGAAGCACAATCTAGTTTTGCACTACCTACTAACCAAGTTGTGCAGACCATCCAGACGGTTATTGCAAGCATGGATGCTGATCATTCAGCGCTGGAAAACCAGACCGAAGATACTTGGAAATTTCAGTACGGGACTGTAGAGGTAGTAGTTAATATTACTGGGACTGAGCCTAGTGATACCTTTACAGTTTTTTCTAAGGTTCTCGAGGCTCCTTTTAAGGATGAGGCAAGAATGAACCGATGGTTGTTAGAAAAAAATGCTGCTGATACTTTTGAAGCTCGCTATGCAATTCAAAATGAGCAGGTTTTAGTTTTAGCTTCGCGCTCTGTTGAAGATCTGTCTCCAGCCGAGATATCGAGAATCATTACCATCGTGGCAGCGATCGCTGATGATAATGATGAATTTTTAGAAGAAAATTTCGCTGCTTAGTTTTTAAATCAACCCCAAGTACAAAAGGCGGCGCAATGCGCCGCCTTTTTTTTTTATCGAATTTGCCAAGTGGGCGGGGTTAACAAAAAACAGAACCTCAAATGGTTGATCCCTTCGCGCAGCGAGTGGATCAACCATTTAGGGCTTTATATTAAATTGCGCCCAGGTACTTATGGCTTGTCAATTGTTGGGATATGGGCAGATGTCGGGGGAGCAGCAAATGCATCTCGATAACCTGCTGCTTGATGACCATAGTCAGAATTTGCAAACCTCATCAATTGTGCGGTTTCAGAGCTGGACATCTCCCGCCATCTCTTTAGGATTTCATCAAAAACAATATCCTCAAGCTTGGGACGCGATCGCCCAAACTCATGGGCTGGATATAGTGCGTCGTCCGACGGGAGGCAGGGCGGTGTTACACAAAGGCGATCTTGTTTACAGTGTGATTACAAATGTGAGCATTGACGGCAGGGCGCGATCGCATCGGGAAATGTATGAGCATATCTGTGGTTTTTTGATCCAAGGTTTTGCTCAATTGGGGATCAAGTTAAGTTATGGGACTTCAGGCAAAGGCTATATTCATAACCCCAGTTGTTTTTCGACTGCAACTAATGCCGATCTTGTGGTGGCTGATGGGCGAAAACTGATCGGTAGCGCTCAAGTCTATCGGCGCAATTCAGTATTGCAGCATGGCTCGATCGCGATCACCCCAGACTATCCTTTACTGGCGGAAATATTTCAAAGCCCTGTGCCTGTAGTTGGCTGTCAAGGAATATTGACGAAAATGCGAGGAGCATCGACAGATTATCAATGGGAGGGCGATCTGTCAGAGTCAATGTTAAGAGCTAAGCTCATTGAAGTGCTATCGCTGTCGGCGCGGCAGTACTTTCAGTTTTAGTTCTTTAATTTCTTGTTCAGACAATTCTCTCCATTCGCCTACGTCTAACCCATGCAGTCGCAAATTGGCGATCGCCACTCGTACTAGGCGCAAAGTGGGGAATCCAACGGCGGCGGTCATTTTGCGAACTTGACGATTTTTGCCTTCGGTTAGGGTTAGCTCGATCCATGCTGTGGGAATATTGGCGCGAAATCGAATCGGTGGATCGCGATCGGGTAAGTCTGGCTCGGCACTGAGTAATGTGGCGATCGCGGGTTTAGTGCGATAGCCTTGGATGATCACGCCATCACTCAATTTTTGTAAAGCCTCGGCTGTGGGAATTTTTTCTACCTGTACCCAATAAGTACGCGGATGTTCAAACTGGGGATCAATTAAATGATGCTTGAGTTGTCCATCATCGGTCAGCAGCAGCAGACCTTCGCTATCAAAATCCAATCTGCCAACGGAATAGACATGGGGGATGTCAATATATTCTGATAGGGTAATTTTTGGGGTGGCACTGAGATCCCGAAACTGACAAAGGACACCGTAGGGCTTGTAAAAAATAATGTAACGATTCTTCATTATTGCGGTCTTCCTAGAACCTGTACCCAGTAATGTCGGTAACGAGAGTTGGGAGCATTGGCATAGCCAAAGCCAATTTCCGTAAATTTATTATTCAAAATATTAGCGCGATGTCCTGCACTGTTCATCCATTGCCTGATCGTTCCCTCGGGAGTGGCTCGCCCTGCGGCAAGATTTTCGCCGACTGCTGCATATCTGTACTCTGACGATTTAGCGCGATCGCCTATGTTTGAGCCATTTAGCCCTGTGTGACTAAAAAAGCCATTAGTTGCCATATCCTTGGCATGGAACTGGGCGGCTTGCTTTAGTTGAGCCGAGAGTTTGAGCGGTGCTAACCCCAGTTTTTTCCTTTCTAAATTAGTCAGTCTTAACAATTCATCATCAAAGTTTGCCATTCTATTGATCTGAACAAGTTTTTGCCTTGCAGGGATCGGCATAATTTGACTGGGCTGGGCGATCGCGGATCGGGGAATTAATTCTAGGGCGATCGCGGAGAGGGAGGCGATCAAGAGCAAACAACTAAGGGTGTAGCGGGCTGAGTTCATGGAAAATGATTTTGTAAAAAATAGCTAGGTAATTTGGATCAAACAAAAAATGGCGTAGCCATTTTTTGTTTGAAAAATCATACTGGGTTTGCTTTTCAATTCACAAACATTGTGGCAACACCTTACTAACCTAAAAACCAAGAAGGTGGTTCCGCCCGCGTAGCGGGCGGAACCACCT
>MNZA01000245.1 GCA_001873375.1 Oscillatoriales cyanobacterium CG2_30_44_21 | reverse complement strand
AACTGTTTGTCATGGTGCGGGAGAATATGCTAGAGATGAAGATGGTGATGATTTCTGTGAAGTTCATGTCAATACCATGGAAGGCTTTTGGTCGCTTTTGCGCTCTTGGTTACGTCCTCATCGTGGTATTTCTCAAGAAAAGTTACCTTTGTATTTGGGCTTCTTTGAGTTTGTTCATAATGCCAAGAGGAGGGGAAAAGCTCTGCTGAGTGCTTTGTTGGACTCTCTCCTTTCTTTACCTCCCCGAAACACCTATTGAGCCAATAAGATTAAGCAAGAACAGAAATAACTAAGAGCTTGGACTAGTTATTTAAAAAGTTTGGTTGTCTGTTCTAATAGAATCAAATTTGTTTGAATATGGTGAACTCTGTTTAACCTACGTTATTAGTGGGGATCATAAATCATCCTTGAGAAAGAGATAAATTTGTTCATAATGAACATACTTCAATAATCAAGATGATGTTTCGCTGATCTTTTGTTGAATTAAAATAAACTGAAACTCAAGTAGTTCTGTCAATATTTTCCTGAAGCCTATATCTGCTATTTATTTAAGAATTTATGGCAGCCTATTCCCGAGTGACTGAGTGAGACGTATAATTTAACCTAGCTAGGATTGTTAAGAAAAGATTAACTTTTTTAAGATTATTTGCTGATATTCATTTGTATCTCTTGAAATTCAGACAAGTAAATAGCCTTAAAAGTCCTATATTGTCTGTTTTTGTATATCACTCCCCAGAGGCGATCGCCTTGTATGGCTATGTTCAGCCACAAAAAAGCAGCCTGAAACGTTGCCATTCTTTTTTAGGTTTTAGCGATCGCTTTTTAAGTCAAGCAATTTTGCCGATGTTTCACAAATTTTTTATCGCTAATGTACTGGAATGTCTCGGATAATTCCTCTATAGCGTGGATTGCTAACTAAAAGTAAGCGATGCCCGCTATTTTTGTTTGTTTCTATTTAGATTCTTTGCCAACACAGCGACTTTGCAAAGAACTTAAAAGGCTGGCGTAGCCAGCCTTTTAAGTTCTTTATTCATTGAAGTAAGAAAGTAGTGCCGCTACTTTTTTACTTTGAGGGACTGTAAATGGAGCCATTGGGCATCGTTGCGCCGTCAAACTTGACGTTGGTAAGTTTGACCATCACCTTGTCTCCAAATCCGACTTTTGCCCCACTCAGGTCAGCACCGCTCAAATCAGCTCCACTCAAATCAGCTCCGATTAAATTAGCGCCTCGCAGATCACTATTTTGTAAATTAGCTTGAAAAAGATTAGCTCTAAACAAATTAGCCCCTCGCAAGCTCGCTCCTTGTAAGTTAATGTGATGCAAAAAAGCATCGGTCAGGTCAGCATTACTCAGATCGGCATAGCTCAAGTTGCGCCCTTCGAGATATTTTTCCCGCAGATTCGCGCCCTTTAGATCCGCCCCAGTCAGGTCTGGCTTTTGAGGATTTGCGGTCGTCTGACTAGATTGGGTTTGGTAAGCATGATGACGCGCTTCAGTTTGATAGCTGCTTTGCTGACTGGGCTTGGGAGTTGGTTGGCGAGTTTGATAGGACTGATAGGGATTTGCAGGGCGCTCAGAAGTTTGTTGAGACTTAGATTTATTTTGATATGCGCTCTGATAGTAGCTCTGATATTTAGTTTGATGTTGGTGATATTGATGGTTACTTTGATTGGTATGGCTTACAGTTTGAGGGTTGGGTTGGTAGGCAGATTTTCTGTTTAAATCTTTCTGCTCGATGTGTTGACGTAAGTTGTCACGCGCATGGTTAAATGTCTTTAGCTTCTCTTGAGCTTCTAATTGCTGCTGCACATTTTCTCTGGGCATACGATCAGGATGCCACTGCAAAGCCAGCATCTTATAAGCCTTATTGACTTCTTCCAATGTTGCTCCAGAAGTCAAACCGAGAAGTTTATAGCATTGATTAATTTCCATATTTTGTCGATTCCACAACGCTGGAGATCTTCAGTTTACGCTGCCAACTGATCCCAAGTGTATCAAAACAACCAATCAAAACCTGAAATTGATTTTTGAGTTCAAACCCACAAGAGTGACAGCGGCGCATTGCGCCGCCATCACTCTTAATTTATTTAAAATAATCTAAAATTGCTTGGCTAATTGTTTCTTCACCATTCAGAGCTAAACTTTCAGGACTGCTCAATAATGGCTGGTGTAAGGTGTCTTTAAGAAATGACCAATCCCCCTCATAAAAATCTTGAGGTGAAATTATTAGATGTTCAGCATAATTTTTGACCCCAGCGATTAGAGTTTCCGCCTCTAAAAAACCTTCGCGAGTAAGGCAAACGACAGGAACCTTAGCCCTCAAAGCTTCAGCAAATGTGCCATACCCCGGTTTCGTAACGATGCGATCGCAGATCACCATCAGATCAACTGGACGAAGGCGATCAATATTGGCTTTAACTAGATTCGGTAGCTCTGGCGCATTGCGATCAAAAGTAATAAATTGCCAATCCGCAAATTTAGCCAAATTGTCGTAAGGTATGGACTGCAAACTCAAGCCACCAAAAGTAAGCATTGCAGTCGGGCGATCGCACTCAAGGTTGAACTTATGACGCAAATAGTCTGCCGTATATTTAGGGTTTGCCGCGGTTAGCCCCACATCTTCGATGTTTTTAAAGGCTGTCATTGGTTCTGCGAAGGGCAGTCGGAATAAGCGATCGCAATGATTGTATGCCTCAGATAGGCGATCGGCTAATTCCGCAAATTTTCCACCCCAATCTCTATATATAAAGTCCCAACCAAAGTTACTTGCCATCCAGCAAGGAATGTTGGCACTTTTAGCGATCACCGCAATCATGGGCGGAATATCACCAAAAATAAGATTAACTTGATGTTCTTGTAAAAACTTAACTTCCGCCGCGATCATGTCTAATTGTTCCTTGAAAATTTTTTGCCAAGCCGCAAAGGTCGCCTCGCGATCAACGACTAAGCTATCCACCTGCACTACCCCCACATCAAACACCCGTGGATGATAGATAAAATCACCTTCGATATATTCTTCTAACAACCATCGCGGAGCAGTCGTCGCAATAATCAATTTGATATCAGGCGATCGCTTTTGTAGGTCAGCGAGTATAGAGGCTGTCCGAGTCGCGTGACCAAATCCATGATTGGTAATGGCAGTATATAGAGTAGGCATGGGAAGACTAAAGCCTATTGTAGATTTTGACTCAAGAAGCAAGTGGCGGCGCTTCTTGGATAGCTATTCGCGCATTTGCGATTCATCTATGGGATTTTGTAAAACTGGCAGAGGTGAACTTATAGCAACTTGCTCAGATGCGGAAAGTACATTTTGGCTACTAGGTACTTCTAAAGATATACTTTGCTGCTCAATATTATCTTGTCCGCGCACACTCACTAAATAAATACTACCGAGCGTCAAAATCACCCCTAGCCACTGCACCAAAGTCAGATTTTCACCTAAAAACAAACTGCTAAACATGAGGGCAAATACAGGAGTTGAAAAGGTCAAAGCGCTTAATGTGGTCAAGCTTCCTGAAGATGCGAAAAAGAAAAATAATCCATAGGCGATCGCGCTGCCCATAATTGCCATGTATAACATTCCCAGCCAACCCCAAGCGCCAAGACCTTGCCACTGATTTTGCTCAACTTGGTTAGAAAAAAGCAGTAAAGGAAGCCCACCAATAATCATGTGCCAGCCAGTCGCCATCACAGGGTCGGCATAGCGCACCACAGGACGAATTAAAATTGTGCCGATCGCCATAGAAAGTGAGGCTCCGAGCATAAACCACTCGCCTGTCGTAAATATTCCTGCACTAACGACAGTGGCAAAATCCCCACTCAGCAAAGCTGTCAGCAAAGCCTCGGGCAAGCCAATTAAGCCAATTCCCAATATCCCAATTAGCAGCCCTAAAGTTGCGCCAATCCCAATTCTTTCTTTGTACAAAACTGTGGCTAACACAGCAACAGCGAGGGGTTGTGAGTCAATCAGTAACGAACCAAGTCCCGCGTTTGTGCGTACAAGCCCCTGAGCCAAGAAACCTTGAAACATCGTGCCATCAACGAGAGCAAACAAGCTAATCCACAACCACGCAAGCCAACCTTTTGGTTGCTGTTTCCCGAAATAAATACCACCGATAGTTAGCAGTAATCCCGCAGGAATCAGCCTTACCGCCGCCATAAACATGGGGCTAGTGTGAGGCATGACCGCCTTCATCACTACCATCGCTGTTCCCCAAAGGAAAAAAGGCGCAATCAGTAAAGGCGATTGGCGAGTTAACCCAGACTGCACGGTAGATGATGGCTGCATATTTTAGACTTGACTTGGAAATTGTAAAGTTTGATTGCGGATCTATTCAAAAATAGTATCAGGATTACAGCCTATTAATGTTTTGAGAAGTACACAAGAATGCTTAAAAGTGCCACTTCGCAATGCTTTTAAGCATTCTAAGCAAGTCGCGGCGCAAAGCGCCGCGACTTGCTTCTTAGGTTTTTCCTGAGCCGATCTACTCAATGCCTCTTTATTAGATGAAGCCTTTTGCTAGATTTTTAAACTTTTGTGAAGTGCTTACCCTGTATAGGTTACACTAATTACAACTAAAATCTAAATCCTGAAACCCAATCCCCGAAAGGGTTTCAGCTATTTTAATAAGAATTGTCGTAATAAGTATTTAAAAGAAACTGCTCAAATCTATATAAATTAACGATCGCGTATGTACACAAGTGGCAAGTTGCTATTAGAATGATCAATCAGAATTCATATTCAGTGCGGGTTTCGTGAAAAGAGATCGCACAATATTTACTTTGAATTTAACCATTTAACTCATACTCAACTCATATTTATACAAAGGGGAAACCTATGAACAAAGGTGAACTAGTTGATGCGATCGCCAAGAAAGCATCCGAGAAAGGCGTATCAGTCAACAAGAAGACTGTTGATGAAGTTCTCTCCGCGACCCTCGAAGTAATCATCGATACTGTCGCCAGCGACGAGAAAGTAACTTTGGTTGGCTTTGGTTCGTTTGAAGCGCGCGATCGCAAAGCTAGAGAAGGACGCAATCCTAAAACTGGCGAAAAAATGGAAATTCCAGCGACAAAAGTTCCTGCTTTCTCTGCTGGCAAGTCTTTTAAAGAACAAGTTAGCCCTCCTTCTGATTAAAGAAAGCATTGCTTAGGACATAAAACCAAAGAGAGGGATGGTGGCGCTTTGCGCCACCATCCCTCTCTTTGGTTTTTAGGCTGCTACGCCACTTACAGAGTTTGCTAGATTTGCGTTCTCTAAAATGAAATAATGCTCTTTGTAAACTTTTTATAATTGCTTAACATTTTTAGCAATAAGCACAGAAATCATGGAACGTACTTTTTTGGCTGTCAAGCCCGATGGCGTACAACGTCACCTAGTTGGAGAAATTATCCGCCGCTACGAAGTTAAAGGCTTCAAATTGGTTGGACTAAAGCTAGTCCAACCAACTCGCGAATTAGCCGAAAAGCATTACGCAGTTCATAAAGAAAGACCTTTCTTTGCGGGTCTAGTTGACTTCATTACTTCAGGACCAGTCATCGCGATGGTGTGGGAAGGCGACGGCGTAGTTGCCTCAGCCCGTAAGATTATCGGTGCAACCAATCCCCTTACCGCTGAACCTGGAACAATTCGCGGCGACTACGGCGCAAATATTGGTCGCAATATTATTCATGGTTCTGATGCGATCGAAACTGCACAGACCGAGATTGCTCTTTGGTTCAGTCCCGAAGAACTAATCGAATGGGCTCCTAGTCTATCTTCTTGGATCTACGAATAAGCCTCAAGTAAAAAGTGTTTTAAGGAACACTCAAAAGACTAGAGCCAACGCAGACCATTGGCTCTAGTCTTTTGAAACCAGACTATCTAGATTGTTCAAATAAACAGCGGTGCGCGGCTTAGCCGCGCACCGCTGTTTATTTGATGCAAAGCCTACAGATCGGTAAACCCTGCACTCTTCATAAAGATATATTGACAATTCTTAACAATTTGAAATACATTAATACAATAAGCAAAAGCTTATAAAACAAAACCTTAAAGTTAAAAACAAAAATGACCACAGCAGTACAGAGACGCGAAAGCGCATCAATCTGGGATCAGTTTTGCAACTGGATCACCAGCACCAACAACAGGCTATATGTAGGCTGGTTCGGCGTAATCATGATTCCATGCTTATTGGCAGCAACCATTTGCTTCGTAATCGCCTTCGTAGCAGCACCACCCG
>MNZA01000041.1 GCA_001873375.1 Oscillatoriales cyanobacterium CG2_30_44_21 | reverse complement strand
GTTACTCTGTTCGAGATAGTCTTGCTCGAATTTTGTCGCCTATGGGTATAGGAAATACTTGATTGATTCTTTCAGGAGACTTGGCTAAATCAGCGATAGATAAGTAGTCCAACACCTCAAACTTCTTTTTGGCGATCGCCGCCACCTTAACCGCGCCTTCAGCAACTATTCCCTCCTGTCCATACATTTTCACCCAGATGTAATACTTGGGCAAAGCAACCCCTGATTGAGTGGCGATGTCTCTCAACATTTCATACTCCACAGTGATACTCCCATCGTCTGGCGCTTGAAAATGTTTGAGAAGGTCGCGTTTGAGAACCTGAGCAAAATTGCTTGGGGTATTGCCTTGGATATGGGAATCTTGAACACTTGCCAAAGGGCTAATTAAAAGTGTTGTGGGATATCCCACGCTGAGTAAAGTCATCAAAAAAATCAGGCTGTAGGTCATCATTTTGATTTAAATCATATTAAGGAGCAAGTCTCTCAATCTTCCATGCTGGATCGGCATCTTGCTGACTATACAAAAAGCGATCGTGTAAGCGATTACTGCAACCTTGCCAAAATTCAAAACTATCAGGAATAACTCGATAACCGCCCCAGAAGTCAGGTAACGGGATCTCCCCATCTTGAAACTTGCGCTTAATTTCCTCAAATTGAGCGAGCAGTAATTGTCGCGAAGAAATAATCGAACTTTGTTGAGAAGTCCAAGCTCCCAACTGACTCCCGCGAGGTCGCGAAGAAAAATATTCCCAAGATTCGGCGGTGGTGACTCTTTCGGCGCTTCCTGTGATATGGACTTGACGTTGAAGTGGTAGCCATGTAAACAGAATCGACACTTGAGGATTCGTTCCTATTTGTTGGGACTTGCGGCTTTCATAGTTAGTGAAGAAAACCAATCCCTTTTGATCAAAATATTTCAGTAAGACAGTGCGGGCATAGGGCTTTCCCTTGGCGGAGACTGTTGTTAAAGTCATCGCATTTGGCTCTAACAACTCAGCCTCACAAGCTTGTTGAAACCAAGTCTCAAACTGTTTAAAAGGATCATCTTGCAGATCCTTACGCCTTAGTTCTCCTTTTTTATAGTCTTCTCTTAATGCGTGAATATCCATTTTTCTTATGAATGATTTGGGACTGCTAAGTAACTCAGCATAACTGAGATAATACCCAGTGACAAAAGCGTGACCACACTTTTGTCACTGGGTATTACATTGTATAGCTACAGTCAGTCTTGTTAGAACATAAAACCCAAGAAGTGAGTGGTGGCGCGAAGCGCCACCACTCACTTCTTGGGTTTTAGTTTGTCCTAATACAATACTTTGCTTTGCGTAAGTCCTGCTTTATTAAGGAGAAGGACTCCATTCAGGAAATTTTTGCATTACTATTTCAAAAAGATGGCTTGCTTCATGCCATTGCAACCACTTCCGCAAATGCTCATAGACACTGCTCTGAAACCAGTCCATATCGACATAGGCAAACTGCCTGATAAAAGGGAAAATTGCAACATCGGCTAGGGTTTGGCGATCGCAGATCAAAAAATGATGATTCTTCCTTAGCTGAGATTCGAGAACCCATAAAAATGCTTCTCCCTGTTGGCGATAGAACTCTTGAGGATAATCGGGAAAGCGATTGGGATATTTATATTGATCAAGGGATTTTTTGAAGGTCGAATCATTAGTATCGATTAATTGCTGCGCGATCGCCTTTTGAGAATCATCCAAATCTAGCCATCCTGAGGGATCTCGCTGCTGTAACGCCCAATTCATGATATCTAGGCTTTCTTCTAAAACCATGTAATCTTTGCCATTAAAAACCTGCATCACAGGCGTTGTTCCCTTAGGCGAAATGTCTAACATTGCTTGCGGTTTGTTTCTGAGGGAAACTTCTCGAAGTTCATGATCGATATGAGCATAGGCGATCGCCATCCTTGCCCGAATAGCATAAGGACAACGCCGAAAAGAATAGAGAATAGCACTGGTCATTGGATTAATTGTATGGAGATTGGTAGCCCGAAGCAATCTCAACATAATTAATGCCCAAAACCAGACGTTGTTTCGCCCGCGTAGTTCTTGGTTTTTAATTATGTTGAGCTACAGCCTATTGGGGCTTCTCTGGGTTTTAAGTCAGCGCAAAGCGCTGTACTTACCTTGTAATACTAAATAAAAAATGGCTCCGCCATTTCTTTTTAAAAAACCAAAAAAGCTGATGCGCCCGCTTCGCGGGCGCATCAGCTTTTTTGGTTCTGTTTTTTTACCAATGCTTTTAATCTTCCTATTGATACAGGCGGCTATCCCTACGTTTGGAGTGTGGCGCTGATTAGCCAACATTTCTATAATGAATTCAATAAATACACAGGGCTTAAACAAATGGCTGTAAAAAAAGAAGACCCAAAGCGATCGCAGGCAAGACTGATTGGTAACGTCTTGCTGTTAATTGGGGCAGGCTTATTGGCGATTAATATATTTTTGCCAAACCTATTCGCGCCGCCGATGGCTAGGGTTCCTTATAGTCTCTTCGTCCATGAAATCGAAGAAGGTCATGTCGCGAGGGTATATATCGGACAAGATCAAATTACCTATCAACTTAGAGGCGTTAGCCCCGAAATTCCTGGGGATGTCATTTCTACTACTCCAATTTTTGACCTTAACTTACCTGAACGACTGGAAAAGAGTGGCGTCGAATTTGCGGCTGCCCCAGTCCAAAAAACAGGCTGGTTCGGCACATTACTTAGCTGGGTAATTCCACCATTAATTTTTGTCGGCATCTTTCAACTATTTAGTCGTAATGGCGGCGGCGCTCCTGGTGGCTTGCAAATTGGGAAGAGCAAAGCCAAGGTCTATGTCGAAGGCGAAGCTACCAAAACCTTGTTTGGCGATGTCGCAGGTGTTGATGAAGCCAAGCAAGAATTGCAAGAAATTGTTCAGTTTCTCAAGACTCCTGAAAAGTACACCAAGATCGGTGCCAAGATTCCTAAAGGCGTATTGCTAGTGGGACCTCCTGGAACTGGTAAAACCTTACTAGCCAAAGCCGTTGCTGGTGAAGCTGGCGTTCCCTTCTTCAGTATTTCTGGCTCTGAGTTTGTGGAACTCTTTGTCGGTGTTGGTTCTTCACGAGTGCGCGATTTGTTTGAGCAAGCCAAAAAACAATCGCCTTGCATTATCTTTATTGATGAACTTGATGCAATCGGTAAAGCTCGGTCTAGCGGAGGGATGTACGGCGGTAACGATGAGCGCGAACAAACTCTCAACCAATTGCTGACCGAAATGGATGGCTTTGGCGTTGATGGAACTACCGTTATCGTGCTTGCGGCAACTAACCGTCCTGAAACTCTTGACCAAGCTCTATTACGTCCAGGCAGATTTGATCGCCAAGTCTTAGTTGATCGCCCTGACAAGAGCGGACGCTTAGAAATTCTCAAAATCCACGCCGCCAAAGTCACTCTCGACAAGAGTGTTGACCTCGAAACGATCGCCACTCGCACATCAGGTTTTGCAGGGGCTGACCTTGCCAACCTCGTCAATGAAGCCGCCTTACTTGCGGCTCGTGCGGGACGTGAAACTGTTTTGTTAGAAGACTTTGCGGAAGCTGTAGAACGTGTAGTCGCAGGACTAGAAAAGAAAAGCCGTGTTCTCAATGAGAATGAGAAGCGCATTGTTGCTTACCACGAAGTTGGTCACGCTCTAGTCGGAGCGCTTAATTCTAGCAGCGGCAAGGTTGAAAAAATCTCGATTGTACCTCGCGGTATGGCGGCTCTCGGTTACACATTGCAACTGCCCACAGAAGATCGCTTCTTGCTAAGCAAAGAAGAAATCGAAGCGCAAATTGCTACTCTCCTCGGTGGGCGATCAGCTGAAGAAATCATCTTCGGCAGCATCACCACAGGCGCATCTAACGACCTCCAACGTGCCACAGAACTCGCCGACAAAATGGTTACTAGTTACGGTATGAGCGCAGTTTTAGGACCTCTTGCCTACCAGAAACAACAAAATCAATTTCTCGGCGGTATGGAAATGGCGCGTAATGTCAGTCCTGCGACTTCGGAAGCGATCGACAAAGAGATCAAGTCTATTGTGGAAAATGCCCATACTAAAGCTCTAGCGATCCTCAACAATAATCGCGAATTGCTAGAGTCGATCTCTGAAAAACTTTTGGAAACAGAAGTGATTGAGGGCGATTATCTGACTGGTTTACTAGCTCAGGTTAAGCCAGTCGAAGTAAACGCATAACACCAATTTTCAAAAGTGTAATTACACTTTTGAAAATTGAAAACCAAACCTAGAGAAAATTTTGAAAGCGGCGCTAAGTGCCGCTTTCAAAATTTTCTCTGTTTTTTTAAGTCAGCGCAAAGCGCTGTATGTCGATGCTCCTATGAATTTGGCACTTTGTTTCAACATTTGCGCCTCATCCAACGAATAGCCTTTTGTAAAAATGTCCGCAGTATCGAAATAATTAGATGTAATACATGGTTGTGGCGACTTGTCGCTGTTTTTGGCGATCGCATAGATCTTTGAGCGTGCAGCTATCCAGTACTTCAGTGGCGGCTGTTTGGGCGGTTTCCCATGCTTCCCTAATTACTAACAGCGAAGTATTGTCTTGGTCAGATTTGTATTTGTCGTTAACCAAGTCGTAGCCTTCTATGCTTTGAATGATTTCTAATAAACTAATTTCCCAAGGCTCACGGGCAAGAATGTATCCGCCTTTGGAGCCACGCTGACTTTTGACTAAACCTTGGCGCTTGAGGGTGGCAAGTAGTTGTTCTAAGTAGCGATCGGGGATATTTTGTTGAGCCGAAATTTGGCGAATTTGCAGTGGTTGATCAATTGCGAAATGATTGGCTAGCTCAACCATCGCTAAAATTGCATATTCACTTTTTAAAGAAAGTTCCACAACTAACCGTAGTTTTAGTTTGAAGATAATACTTAATAATACTACGGTATCGCACTGTAAATTACGGATTTATCACCCAAATAAAGAAATGGCTACGCCATTTCTTTATTTGGCTAATTCGCTAGCGAATTAGCTTTTAGAAGTCGCTGTAACGGGCTGAATGTATCGGCTATTGGCTCTGACATAACATTGAGATTGTGACGAATCGCGATCGCGAACAGGCATCCAAGGTTTACCAAGGCGATCTCGGAGATTTTCTAGCACTTCATCGGAACCACCTCGATAAATTTGCACTTCTAGAACCGTATTATTTGCATAAGTTTGTTTGATAGGGCTGTCTAAGCTTGGCTCTTGACGACAGTTTAATTGATCAACCTTTACTCGCCAAAGCGACCCTGTTCCATATCGCGATTTTCTATTAGCTTTTATTTCGGTTTCATTGCGGTAATAGTCAAACTCTGCATCCTGAGCAATCAGGGTCGCGCCGTAAGAACCAATTTGTGATGGCGCGGCTTCACCGCGCCGCCCCAAATCGATTTGCGGAGCATTTTGGGCAGAGGTCGCATCTACAAATAAGATCACAAATAATGCTGGTAAAGTGAGTAGCCACATAGTTTTAAGTAGGAAGGGATCATTTTCGATGGCGCGGATTCGCCGCGCCATCGAAAATTGGTTCTTTTAGTGCTAAATAGTTAAGGATGGGCGGCGCTAAACGCCGCCCATCCTTAACTATAAAGTGAGATTTATGGGTATTTCTAAAGATGCGATCACCGTAGCCGCATTGACGCAAGCGATCGCGCTTTTGTTGCGCGAAGAAATCGGCACAGTGCGCGTGACGGGCGAAATATCTAGCTTTACCACTGCCGCCTCTGGACATCGCTATTTCACACTCAAGGATGAGGCAGCGCAGATTGACTGCGTGATGTGGGCAAGCCGCACTTTAAACTTTCGCCCAAAAAATGGAATACAGGTAGTTGTCCAAGGGAAATTGGCGGTCTATGCCAATCGGGGGCGCTATCAAATTGATTGCGATCGCATGACCGCAGCAGGACAGGGCGATCTCTATCTAGCCTTTGCTGCTCTCAAAGAAGAATTAGCGGAACGAGGATATTTTGATCCAGAACGCAAACGCCATATTCCCGCCTTGCCGCTCAAAATTGGCGTGGTCACGTCACCGACTGGGGCAGTAATTCAAGATATTCTCAGTACCCTCCAGCGGCGATCGCCCCACTGCCAAGTATATTTGGCTCCCGCCACGGTGCAGGGTGAGTCTGCCTCTGCCGAAATTGCGGCGGCGATCATGGCTTTACAAAATACGGATGCGGATGTGCTGATCGTGGGACGGGGCGGCGGCTCCATCGAAGACCTGTGGGCTTTTAATACAGGTGAGGTTGCCGAAGCCATATTTAAGTCACGGATTCCGATTATTTCGGCAGTTGGGCATGAAACGGATTTTACGATCGCCGATTTTGTCGCTGATTTACGTGCTGCCACACCCACCGCCGCCGCTGAGCTTGTTTCGCAGTACGATCGCGATACCCTTTTACAACAAATTAATCTCTGGGAAAATCGCTTCCATCAAACCGTCCAGCGCCAAATGCATGGATATCGCCAAAGACTAACCACTTTGACTAATAGCTATGCTTTGCAAAATTTTAGCGATCGCCTGCGCGATCGCGCTCAGCAATTGGATGAAGCGGAACGGGATATGCAAAAGTCCTTAACCCGTCATCTACGTCAATCGGCAACCAAGTTAGGAAGTATTACCGCACATTTGCGATCGCTGCACCCACTTTCACCCTTACAACGTGGTTTTGCTCTCTTAAAATCAGGCGATCGCTTAATCAGCAATCAAGAATCCCTCGCCGAATTTCACAACACATTTGCTAAAGTGGACATCGTGCGGCATTCGGAAATTGCCCAAGTCAAGATTGAGAAAGTAACCCCAAAACAATATGACCAAATCTAGTAAGTTAGCAGAAGCCAAGCCAGAACTAACTTTTGAAGAACAATTGCAACGTCTCGAAGAAATTGTAGAGATTCTCGATGATGGGGAGGCGGCTCTGGATGAGATGTTGAATCTCTATGAAGAAGGGATGAATCGATCGCAGTTTTGTCGTGATTATTTAGAAAAAGCTGAACAGAAAGTTACTTTAATTCAAAGTCAGGATGATTTCTAAGCTAATAAAGTGTCGCGCTCTGCGCGACACTTTATTATTTCTTAATTAAGAATTTGATTAAGGCGATCGCTGCTAGAAATATCACACAGGCGGATAAGGCGATCGTATTTTCAATTAACTTGGGCGATATAAATACAATGAATCCTTGATCTTTGATTAAAGCCGCAAAGCTAGACACACAAAAGGGCATTAAGTAAAGTCGAAATATTTGCCAATATTCCCGTCTGATATTACTAGAAGAAACACTTAACATAAGTCCTGTGCCAATTATAGCGCTAATACCTACTGAGTTAATCCATATTTTGGGCGCAGGATCAAAATAAAAAATAACGATGACAATGTACCAAATTAGATAACACCATAAAATTGATTTAGCGAGTTTAATTTCGCCAAAATACTTTAATAATCCGTTCATTATTTGCCTTATCCCATATTTTTTAAAACCCCAAAAAGTTAAAAGCGCAGCTCAGCCGCGCTTTTAACTTTTTAGTAATAACAAAGCTTATGCCAACAACTTCTCAACTGCTCGCACAATATCCTCTGGTTGCGGAATTGTGAGATTTTCCAGACCACCGTTGTATGGAGTTGGCACATCCAAAGCCGCCAACTTCACCACAGGCGCATCCAGTTCATCGAAGTAATTGTCATTAATCGAAGCGATAATCTCAGAGCCAATACTGGCGCAGCGCATCCCCTCTTCCACAATCACCAATCGATGGGTTTTCTTTAGCGAAGCCGCGATCGTTTCCATATCAAGGGGCTTCAGGGAAATCAAATCGATTATTTCAGGATCGTAACCCTTTTCAACTAAAGTCTCCACCGCTTTCAGAACGTGATAGCGCATTCGGGAATAGGTCAAAATCGTGACATCATTACCTTCGCGAACAATCTCAGCCTTGTCAAGAGGTAATAGATATTCTTCATCAGGAATGTCTTCCTTGAGGTTATAAAGCAAAACGTGTTCAAAAAAGATAATCGGATTATCGTTCCGAATTGCTGACTTTAATAAGCCCTTAGCATTGTAAGGAGTGGAACAAGCCACCATTTTAATCCCAGGAACAGCTTGGAAGTATGTTTCTAAACGTTGAGAATGTTCGGCTCCGAGGTTACGACCAACGCCACCAGGTCCACGAATAACAAGGGGGATTTTAAAGTTGCCGCCTGAGGTGTAGCGCAGCATTCCTGCATTATTGGAAATTTGATTAAACGCTAGCAACAAAAAGCCCATGTTCATGCCTTCGATGATCGGGCGCAAGCCTGTCATGGCTGAGCCGATCGCCATCCCTGTAAAGCTGTTTTCGGCGATCGGCGTATCAAGCAGACGCAAATCTCCATATTTCTTATAAAGGTCTTTGGTTACTTTGTAGGAGCCGCCATAATGCCCCACATCTTCGCCCAAAACATAAACGGCTGGATCGCGCTCCATTTCCTCATCAATCGCCGCTCTGAGGGCGTTAAAAAAAGTAACCTCTGCCATATTAAGTCTGTGATTTTATCTATTTTGGTAAACAAGTCATAAGCGGTTATTATAACTTTTGGGGTGCGTTATAAAACCAATTTTGTGGTTTTCAACACTTTGCGCCAATTTATAGCTTTAACCAGTATTGTGAGGACACAAAACCCAAGCAACGAGTGGCGGCGCTTCGCGCCGCCACTCGTTATTCAAGTGACTGTGGCTATAAAACCCAGAAAAATTTGAAAATGGTGCTTCCCGCCACTTTCAAATTTTTAGACTGTGCAGAGGTTATATTTAAAAAACAAGGCTTAATTATTTGTAGGATGCGTTGCAACGCATTTATAGACTGTAAATTTAGCGATCGCCAAGGCAATCATGAGCAGAGCCAAACAGCACCAAAGATTACAAGCGCAAATTGATCAAGTTGATCAATCAAAGGATCTTTCAGAAAATCTCACGGTCGTAGCCGCTTTTTATCATTTTACCGATCTGCCAGATTACGCCTCATGGCAAACTCCTTTAAAAGAATTTTGCGATCGCCATCAGCTCAAAGGCACAATTCTCCTCGCCAAGGAAGGCATCAACTCTACAATCGCGGGTAGTCGGGAGGCGATCGATGCTTTGTTAGCCTATTTGCGTAACGATCATAGGCTTTGCGAACTAGAGCATAAGGAATCATTTTGTCAAGGAATGCCATTTCAACGGATGAAAGTACGGTTAAAAAAAGAAATTGTGACCCTCGGAGTCCCCGATGTGAACCCCAATGTGCAAGTGGGAACCTATGTGGAACCCCGCGATTGGAACCAGCTAATTAATGATCCAGACATAGTTTTAATCGATACTAGAAACAATTATGAAGTGGAGTATGGAACCTTTAAAGGAGCCATCAATCCAGATTTGGAAGTATTTGGTGAGTTCCCTAACTATGTAAAGGAAAATCTCAATCCCCAAACCCATCAGAAAATTGCCATGTTCTGCACAGGAGGAATTCGCTGCGAAAAAGCTAGCGCCTATATGCTCGCTCAAGGCTTCAGTGAGGTATACCATCTCAAAGGTGGCATTCTTAAATATATTGAAGAAGTTCCCAAAGAAGAAAGCATTTGGGAAGGTGAATGTTTTGTATTTGACGATCGCGTAAGTATCGACAAAATTTAATGCCATGTTCAAACTCTCAATTTTGTCGCAAAGAGCCATGATTGCCTCTTCCAAAGCTAAAGATTTTAGCCATTCTTATTGTTGGTCACCATTTATCATCATCGGCAACGGACTGTAAATTTAGTGGCAGCGCAAAGTGCCGCCACTTTGTCAATGTAAAGCGCTAACCGCAGTTTTGAGATTTTCTGCGCCGTAGCGCAGAAAATCTCAAAACTGCGGATCTAATTTCCTAGTTTGAAATTCTCTAGGGTTAGGTGATATTGTGTAAGTGTTCGTTCAGTAAGTAGTAATCGAGAGGGATTTGTTTGACTCAGTCAATTAATTTGCCCAAGCTAGACGACTTTTTGCAAGAGCTTGCAACGATTCAGCAGCAAGGCTCGAAGCGGATCGCGTTTTTAGGCTCCCGCCATGTGCCATTAACTCACCAACTGCTGATCGAATTGCTCAGCTACGCCTTGGCTTTATCTGGCAATAGTATTATCACTTCGGGGGCAACAGGCACCAATTTTGCCGCAATTCGGGGAGCGTTACGCGCTGACCCCAATTTGCTCACGGTGATTCTGCCCCAGAGCCTAGACAGACAGCCCTATGAGTCTCGTGAACAGCTAGAAAATGTGATTCACTTGATTGAACATGGCGAAAATGATTCTCTGCCCTTAGCTGAGGCAAGTACTTTGTGCAATCAAGAGATTATTTCTAAGTGCCAACAACTGATTTGCTTTGCCTTTCATGGCAGTACAACTTTGTTACAGACTTGTCAAGATGCCGAAGAGCAACGCAAGGTTGTCACATTGTTTTATTTTGACTAACTTAGAAGATAAGTGGCGGCGCATCGCGCCACCACTTATCTTCTGGTTTGTATGACATTTTTATCATTTAGCAAGTTAAATCCATGAGTAAAACTATTAAGGGCAAAGTATTTGTGTTAGATGACAACATCGACACCGATCAAATTATCCCTGCCGAATATCTCACCCTTGTCCCCTCAAAGCCTGACGAATACGAAAAGTTAGGTAGCTACGCCATGATTGGCTTGCCCGATCGCTATGATCGCTTTATTGCTGAAGGCGAAAATAAGACTATTTATTCAATCATCATTGCGGGTGAAAATTTTGGCTGCGGCTCTTCCCGTGAACACGCCCCGATCGCCCTTGGTGCATCAGGGTTAGATGCTGTAGTCGCCCAGTCCTATGCGCGAATTTTCTTCCGTAACTGTACCGCCACGGGTGAGTTATATCCTTGGGAATCGGGCGATCGCCTTGTAGAACATTTCCAAACTGGCGAAGAAGCCACCATTGATTTTGACAATGATTTGCTAATCAACGAAACTACTGGCAAAACTTTTAGCCTCAAGTCCTTGGGCGATGTCCGTCCTGTGATCGATGCTGGCGGCTTATTTGACTATGCGCGGCAAACGGGCATGATTCCTACTCGCGTTTAAAGTTAAATTTTTTATGTCTTACCATGTCCGCATTCGCGATCGCCAAACCAATCAAGTCTACGAAGCTGATATCAAAGGCGATCGCTATATCCTTGAATCATTAGAAGAATTGGGCATCGATCTACCCTTTGCCTGTCGCAATGGAGCTTGCACTGCCTGTGCAATGCGTGTAAACTCTGGCAAAATCGATCAGCATGAAGTGATTGGTTTATCTAAATCACTACAGCAAGAGGGCTATGCCCTAATTTGTTCAGGCTATGCGATGTCAGACTTAGATTTGGAAACTCAAGATGAAGATGAAGTTTACCAATTACAGTTTGGTCAATTTTTTGCAAAACGTAAACGCTACTGGTTCCAGTTTGGTATTCCTGTAGATCATGATTAATCACAAACCCAAAAGAGAGTTGCAATGCAACTCTCTTTTGGGTTTTAAAGGCTAAAAATCTTTACAACACTTTCCACAAAAATAATTTTAAAAGCGTTGCGAAGCAACGCTTTTAAAATTATTCCGAGTTTGAGTGCAAAGCTGAATAAATGAACACTAGAACCGACAAAAGATCTACCGCCCAATCTACGAGGAGATCGCCATCAAGAACGATAACTTTGGTGCTGCTTTTAGTTGGCTTCTTGGTGATCGCCAATTTAGTAATTGCGGCTACGCAGCCCAAGGAACAGATCGATGGAGAAGTGTGGGTAATTAATCGAGTCGTTAGTGGTCAAACCGTAGAAGCGGCGATCGCCAGCAATCCAAATATGCCGATCCAGCGAGTGCGCTTACTCGGTGTCAGCGCTCCGCTTAAAGAACAATCTCCTTGGGGCGATCGCGCCCGTCAGCGTTTATCAGATTTGATTAAAGATCAAAAAGTGACCCTTGAATTTGATATCGAGAAGAAAGATAACTCAGATCGCTTACTTGCCTATATCTGGAAAGATAATTTATTAGTGAACCAGTACTTAGTGTCAGAGGGTTTGGCGATCGCCGATTCCTATTCGCCCAACACTAAGTATGACGCGAGAATCAGCCAATCGCAGTCGAGGGCTAGGTTGCAAGAGCTAGGTATTTGGGATACCCAAAATCCTTTGCGCCTTAGTCCCAGAGATTTTCGCCGCCAACTCGGAAATTAAAATCAAAACACAAGGGTGCAGCGCGACCCTTATGTTTTGATAATGCGCCAAACCTCTATTTAAAAATGTTGAGAAGCGTTGCTCCGCGCCGCTTCTCAACATTTATCTGTCGCTGCTAGATGAAATCTTATAAAGATACTTGAGGATTTGTTCAAACATTGCCACAACCGCGGACTCGCCATTATCTCTAATAAAAATATCGAAATTAGGATGAGAGTTAGCCTCGATTAGCCAATAGTTACCTTGATGATCGATCGCCACATCTAATCCGACATAGGTAATTCGCATTTTTTGAAAGATCGGTCTAGTGAACCCATTGATTTGACTAATGATTTGCTGATCGCTCACTTGTCTGGCGATCGCGCCTTCCCAATGAAGTGGACTCAGATTGCCTACAAACATCGCCTGTGAGGTATCTTTTTCATACAAAATAACTAGCTCATGGTTGAGATATATGCAGCGATATTCCTTGGCGATATTGATTGATTCTTGGGCGAGGGCAACGTAGTCATAGCTTTTAAGATTGACATTAAATATTGTTTCTAAGGCAAGATTTGTTGCTGATAAATCCTCACATTTAAAAACATTACTACCCGCAGAGCCGCGATTTCTTTTAACAATAATTGGCATTTCAAAACATCTGACAATTTCGGCAACAATTTCCGCGATCGTCGTAAATTTTAAATATTCACGGTATTTTTGATCGCAGTAGGGAGAGATGAATGAATGTGTTAATGGCATTTTTACCACATCTTGAAAGACCTGATAAAAGTATTGTTTGTCCTTGAATATTTCCGCGATCGCTTGTGGTATTAAGGGAGTTGAGTAGTTTGTAAAGTAATAATCATAATTATTGAGCCTAACCCTAACTAGGTTTTGATTAGGATGTAAAATCTCATGCTCAACGGATAAAGACTGGCAAGCAGCAAGCAAAATTCTAATATTTGTCAACATACATACACTCTTCAGACTTTACAGCTTATTGAGGCTTAGAGAAATTTTGGGAAGCGCTGTAAGACAAGCTTTATTTTACGGCGTAGCCGAACCAAGAATAAATTTAAAAGCGTTGCTTCGCAATGCTTTTAAATTTATTCTTGGTTCAGGTTTGAGAGCGAGGTGCTTCAAGTTATCGCGAACCTTTGTGGAGAGAGATCATCAATAATTGGATCGGGTTCACCCTTGGCATATTTGGCAAACCGCCGCGATAGTGGTGGTACATAGAGGGTGGGGTTAGTAAAGCCTGTGAATAGATTCAGGTTAGCGTAACCTCGCAAAGCTCCCACCAAGGGCAAATTGTCACCGCTAAAAGCAACTAGGCAGTTGCGCCACTTGCCGCGCAAATTAGCGATTTTTGGCAATATGCTAGTCACTGCTGTGCGGATATCTGCCTCACTTCGCACAGGATTGATCGCCGCACGGGGATCGGTTAGGACACGGCTGAGCTGTCCGATCCTAATACGGCGATCGCTAAATTGAATCGCACCTGCATCAACGGAAGGTGGCAAAAGTTCATTCCCATCCACATTCCAGAGGGTTTCATTTTTAGGATTACTGGTTTCAGCTTCGAGGGCATAGCGCTTGGTGTCCGCAGGCATCACCATTGAGCGCAGTTCAAAATCCACAGGTTCAATGTCGATCGCTTCGGCATGGGTAAAGTAAACCTTCGCTTCAATTGCCGACTCCTTGAGCAAAAAGCGGGACAGCCCCCCCGCACAAATAGCTACTTTTTCGCTAGTGAAATCACCCTGCTCGGTTCTAATCGCAGTCACGCGATCGCCTGTAACTAGCAACTTATGCACTTGAGTATAAATAATCTCACCACCCAACTGCTGAAAAGCTTGACTATGGGCGGCGACAAAGCGATCTAGATTAATGTGGGCGTGGGGCAGTAGCAAGGCTCCGCCGATGTTGTCGCGATCAAGTAATGGTTCTCTTTCAAAGGATTCCTGAGCAGTGAGAAATGTTGGGGTGATCGCGCATTTGGTATATTGTTTGAGAACTTCATCGCGATTAGCATCAGGTTCGAGAGTGAGTAATAAATCTAGCTCCCGAAATTCCGTACTACTTCCCAACTCATCAGATAGTGACCTTTGCAGCGCAATTCCCTCTTGGGCGAGTTGCTGCGTCATCGGTGTAGTTCCTGCCCAATAGGAAATGCCGCCATAGCCAAGGCTGCTACCGCCTTGCAACTGCTGATTTTGCTCAATTAATAAAACTGAGAATCCAGCCTTTTGCAGTTCATAGCCAAGGGATATTCCTGTGATGCCGCCGCCAATTACAATCCAATCAGGCATTACTTTCGATCTCTTGCAATTCTATAGTTTCTAATATATCCAATCCATTGCCTTGATGTTCTGTCTTCACCCATTTTAAGCGCTTAGGCAAAACACACATCCGCAGTGTCACACTACCAATTACAGGAATCCAGTGCAGCATATAGATCATGCCTGAAACCGTTTGCAGAATTGCCCTTCGCCAAGATACTTGATAGGAGCGTCTGAGTCCAAATGCCATCGTGATCGAGCTTAGAAATAGAGAGAAGCTGGCGATCGCAGGTAGCATGGGACTATCACCCAAGACAAGAGAGGCGATCGTGTCAGGAATAAAGGCAACCGTTAGCAAATATTGATTGATGTAAAACAAGGAAGCGTCACAGGTTTTCAAGAATCCCATCTTTCCACTCAACAGCAAATCCCAATAGTCGAGATAGCGCTGAAACCCTCCCTCAGCCCAGCGATTACGTTGATTCCAAAGTTGCTTGACCGTCAGAACTCCTTCTTCTTGCACCGCAGGAAAATACAAACAAGCAATATTCCAATTGTGTAAATGCAATCGAATCGTCAGGTCAAGGTCATCGGTAATCGTTTGTTCGTTCCAGCCACCACAGTCATCTAAAGCGGTACGTCTCACAAATTGACCATTACCGCGCAATTCCCCCGTACCACCAACTCTGATGCGTAAATCTTGCAAGCATAGATCCAGAGCCATTTCCGCCGACTGCCCCGAAGTCCACCAATTTTTGGTGGCATTGGTAATGGATTTGCGTAATTGGACTGCGCCTATTTTCGGTTGCTGAAACACAGGAACCAGTAATTTCAACACATCATTAGTAACAATGGCATCGGCATCAAAAACACCAATGATGTCGCCCTTAGTCAAAGCCAAAACCTGATTTAAAGCTCCCGATTTCCCCCCTTGAGCATTTTCGCCGCGCCTCAAAGTCTTCAGATGAGGGTACTTAGCTTTGAGTAATTCCAGAACTTCAGAAGTGCGATCGCTACTATTGTCATCGACAATCCACACCTCAAAGCGATCGCTCGGATAGTCAATCTGGCAAAGATTTTTGACCAAATTACCAATTACAGTTTCTTCGTTTTTGGCAGAGGCTAATAAGGAAAAGAAAGGTAAATCTGTAGCTTCGGCTGTATTTGTGGCGGCGATCGCGGGCAAGGGTGGCGCAAATATTAATCTTAAAGCTTGCACACTAAATAACCCCAACAGCAGCCAGCGAGTCCAAGGTGCGAAGTGCATACCAATTGTCGCGGAGTAGACAATTGCTAAGGCAATGATCGTTTTTAGTCTACGGTGATCGCCTCCCGTCTGAGGGCTGCTAAGTAAGTCAGTCTCGTGCATTTGACGTTGTAATATATTGCGAAATGTTTAGCTTGAATACAATCAGGATAGCGCTTTTCCTTGACTGTTTTTCTGCAATTACAGCGCTTTGCGCTTAATCAAACCCACGAGAAATTTTGGGAGGCGGGGCGCGCCGCCTCCCAAAATTTCCGTTACTTCCAATAGGCTATAAGGCTTCGTCATACAACCTTGTGAATTACAGACGAGTGGCGGCGCTTTGCGCCGCCACTCGTCTCTTGGGTTTTGTATCCTAACAAGACTGGCTACAGCTATAAATAGATGAGCTTTTTTGCGGCGCTAAAAAATAATTTTGACGGACGTTGATAGATATGGTAATGTGCGCTACGCTATTATTCCAAATTGCCTAAGTAATTAGTTGTTTGACTTCAATGAGTTATCACTCCCAGACATACGCGATCGCTAGTCGCCAAGAAGATTTAGAAAGATATCTGCTCGATCTATCTGTTGTAGATCGTGAACAATTGGCTGTTGCTAAGCGATGGCAAGAGCGCCAAGAAGGACCTTTGCTGATGATCCTATTGCAGCTTAGTTTTATTGACTTGCAGCAGTTTAGTGGCTTACTAGACTGGTCGGGGCAAGCGCGTCTGGACACTAGTTACTAACCACCACTTACGGGCGGTATCAACGCCACTTCATCACCGCTTTGCAGCGTGGTCTGTGGTTCTACAAAGCTTAAATTAATTGCATAACGAGTTAGCGATCGCCATTTTTCGAGGCTAGGATGGCGATCAGCTAAGTACTCAAAGACTTCTAATACAGAAGCGCCTGACGGCATATCTATCTGAATTTGGTCTTTTGCTAAGGTTTCCTGAAAAATAGCAAAAAGCTTGACCGTGACTTGGATAGTTTGATTCATAGTTTTTTGGTCTTAGAAATGGCGGCGCATCGCGCCGCCATTTCTCTATTCAGCTTCAGCCTCTTCATAGGCGGCGATGATGTGATGCACTAGGGGATGACGTACTACGTCATTTTTATCAAATATATTAAATGAAACTCCCTGCACACCCTGCAAAATATTCATGGCAATAATCAATCCAGACTTTTGATGGCGCGGTAAGTCGATCTGGGTAATGTCGCCTGTAACGACCATCCGCGATTTGAATCCTAGTCGCGTTAACACCATCTTCATTTGCGCCGCCGTTGTATTCTGAGCCTCATCGACAATGATGAAGGAGTTGCTGAGAGTCCGACCGCGCATATAGGCAAGGGGAGCCACTTCAATGATCCCCCGCTCCATGAGTTGCGGTACTTTCTCGGCACCGATCATTTCGTGCATCGCGTCATAGAGAGGACGCAGATAAGGATCAATCTTTTGCTGCAAGTCCCCAGGCAAAAAGCCAAGACTCTCGCCAGCCTCAACGGCGGGACGGGTGAGAATAATTCGCTCAAACTTTTGGCTTTGTAAAGCGCTTACCGCCGCTACTGCTGCTAGGTAAGTTTTGCCCGTACCTGCGGGACCCACGCCAAAGATGAGGTCATTGCTCTCCATCGCTTTGACATACTGCTGTTGGCGATAGGTGCGGGGCTGGATCGAGTCGCCTCGGCGATTACGCGAAATGGTGCTGCGATCGCTCCATTCATCGGCTCTTTTCTCAACGATCGCTTGTTTAGCAGCGCGAATATCGACTGCGGCGATCGCCCGATCTTGCGACCACATCGGCTTTAGAGCTTTGATGACTTGCTCACATAATCTGGTCTGGCTAGGGCTGCCATCGATTATCAGATCGAGACCACGCAAAACTAGTTTTACATCAGTTTCTTCTGCAAGTAACTTAATATTTTCTTCGCGATCGCCTGCTAGACAGATCGCACTACTAGGGTTAGGCAAGCTAAAAATATATGGTTCGCGGGGAGTACCCATGCAGTTAAAGATCCTAATAAGTTTATTTTCGCGTCAGGGCTGCATATTCAAAATCGTGAGTAGGCGGCGCGAAGCGCCGCCTACTCATATAGTTACGGCTTGAGCAAATTTTCTGCGCCACTGATCACTCGAGCCGACAAAATTTTGTCGCCTAGTCTTAGTTTATCCAAAGTTTCTTTGCCTTCGGTGACATATCCAAAAACGGTGTAGTTGCCGTCTAGCAAATTCAAACCCGCAGGGGTGAGGTCAGATTCAAAGAGGTAGATAAAAAATTGCGATGATCCCGCATTTGGTTCATCGTTAGGATGCACCATCGCTACTGTGCCAAAAGCGGCGAAAGGCAATACAGGAAGAGTGCCTGACAGTCCCATTTCTTCATAGGTTTTGCCATAGGTGGGAGCTTTTTGAAAGGGAATCCGAACTTCAATGGGAACAGTGCGATACTTACCAGTGGCGGGATCGATGTATCCATCAATGTCGCCTTCGGGATCGCCAGTTTGCAGATAGTAGTTTTCATCGGCACGGGTGAAGGTGAGACCGTCATAAAAGCCTTTCTGCACTAGGTCTAAAAACTGTCCTGCGTTAACTGGGGCATTGTAACCATCGAGGGTGATCATGGCGCTGCCTTTTTCGGTGGTTAGTTCCACGAGGGCGCGACCCTTGAGTTGGGGGAGGTTGGCATATTCGGCAGGCACTTCAAAGGGAAACTCTTTGATATAGTCGGCTTCGACTAAGCCCACATAGTCGAGGGCTTTTTCAGACAATGCCTTAACGCTGTTGCGATCCTTGCTCAAAATTGCCTCTTGCAGTGGCACTAACGCTTTATTGAGGCTGCTCAAATGCTCGGTTACGGATTCTTTGAGATCAGCATTAACACCAGCAATTAATTGAGTTTGGTTGCTAGTTAGTTCTTGATTGATGGTTTCGATGTCTTTTTTGAGACTGCCCCAGCGCTTGAGGTTGGCTTGACGCGGCATTTGCTCTAGAGTGAGTTGCACATCTCTGATTATTTCATTATCAATCGGCAAGGCATTTCGCAGGATGATACGGGCATCTTTGATCGCGCTCTTGGTGGGTAGGGCTGCCATACTCGGGGCGATCGCCAAACCAATGGTCATATAAACGGACACTATTATCAAAACCGCAGTAATCACTATGTTCTTAACCCAAGATTTAGGTAAAACTCGGTTAGCATAATTGAAAATAGGAAGACTGGGTTCTGTACGATCTAAATTAAGGTTTAACATTGCATCAAAAACTAAACTAGCCATTTAAGATGCTATTGCATTTGGTTACACAGTTAGGCAAACTCATGCTGATTTCATGCCCTCCTCTCACTAAAAAATCATCATGACCGATCTAAGCAAAAATTTAGTGGATAGGGACTCGATTAACGAAACTGAAGAGGCGGATACATTCGACAGATCAAATTTGTTTTCGGGTATGCCCGTATTGCAGCGCGATCGCCTGTTTGGGGCAATTATGGAAAATGTGGCAGATCTGATCGCGGTTGTTGATGCCAATGGCTATCGTATTTACAATAGCCCTTCGTACCAAAAGGTTTTGGGCTATCTACCCACAGAGTTAGTGGGAACTTGGGCTTACGACAAGATCCATCCCAATGATCAAGCTCAAGTACTGGCGGCGGCGGAAGAGACGCTAAAGACTGGCTTTGGCAAGGACTTGGAATACCGAATGCGGCACAAAGATGGTAGCTGGCGCGTTTTGCAGTCGGCGGGCTATGTGATGCGTGACGAGCAGGGAAATGTGCAGAATATCGTAATTATTGCCAATGACATTAGCGATCGCAAGATAGACCAGTCAGAGCGTCAACGCGCCGAACGCGAACTGGAGCGATCGCGACAAAGCTATAAGGAGCTAGTCAGGCGGGAGGAAATGCTAAATCGGCGGTTGACTAGCCAAATTCGCAACTCTTTAGATCTCCATACAATCTTAGCAACCGCTGTAAATGAAGTCCAAGACTTGCTATTGATCGATTTGTGTAATTTCTTTTGGTACATTTCTGAAACTGATCCCCCAGAATTTCAACTAGTCCATTTTGCGACTAGCAAAAATTTACTGGCGGCAGAGCCAACCTATCCTCTATCGCAGTTGCCCCAGTTAGGAAAGCGCCTACTCAACCAAGAAATCCTGCAAATTCAAACAATTTTCACAAATACTGGGCTTGATGAGGCAAGCCAAGATCTTTTGAGTGAGAAGGGTTTCACGTCCCAGTTACTTGTGCCGATCAAGACGCGATCGCAAAAATTGGGCGTAATTGTGGCGGCGCATTGCCAAGGCAGTCGTCCTTGGAGTGCCGATGAAGTGGAGTTGTTGCAAGCAGTGGCAAACCAATTGGCGATCGCGATCGACCAAGCGGAACTATTTGACTCGGCACAAGCCAGCGCCGCCGCCGCCAATGCTCAAGCCATGCAACTGGCTCAGGCAATGGCTGACCTCCAAAAAACCCAGAGCCAATTGATTCAAACTGAAAAGATGTCCAGTTTAGGTCAGCTAGTCGCAGGTGTCGCCCATGAAATTAATAATCCTGTCAACTTTATCTATGGCAATATCAACCATGCCAGTCGCTTTGTCCAAAATTTACTAGAGGCGATCGCCATCTATCAAAAAAATTATCCCCAACCGCTCCCTGAAATTGCTAAATTTTTAGACGAGATTGATTTAGATTTTCTCAAGCAAGATCTTCCCAAAATGCTAGCTTCAATGAAAATTGGCGCAGAAAGAATCAGGCAAATTGTTCTATCTTTGCGTAACTTTTCGCGCACCGATCAAGAAGGTCGCAAACCTTTTAATATTCATGAGGGCTTAGATAGCACTTTATTAATTCTGCAAAATCGACTCAAAGCATTTGGCGATCGCCCTGCCATTACCCTCACCAAACGTTACGGCAATATTCCCCTTGTAAATGCTTATGCAGGACAGCTTAATCAAGTATTTATGAACATTATTAGTAATGCGATCGAGGCGATCAATGAGCAGCTAACCGACCAGTTACCAGATGGAAATCCTATTAATGGAGAGATTACTGTGACCACAGAAATCCAATCATCCTCGACTGGCGCAGAGACCGTGATCATTAGCATTGCCGACAATGGTCATGGTATTCCTGAGCAGATACTTGGTCAATTATTTGATCCATTTTTTACCACTAAGCCCGTCGGCAAAGGCACTGGTTTGGGACTATCGATTAGCTATCAAATTGTTGTAGAAAAGCACCAAGGTAAATTGGAATGTCTATCCAAAATTGGAGAAGGTACGGAGTTTAGAATTGAGATTCCGATTAGCCCGCCAGAGTACAGCGCTTTGCGTTCAAACCCGAACCCAGAATAATAATGAAAGCGTTGCTTCGCAACGCTTTCATTATTATTCTGAATTGGCTTACTCGGTAACTGCTGTAAAGCCCAAAATTATTTTCATAAAAGCTCAGCTTAAAGCGTTAAATAATGAAATCATCGCCCCAGAATTCTTCACCACTTCAAAATATTTTTGCATGGGTTAAAAACACCCCTGAAAGGTCAATTGACAGAGCTTTTGAAGCAGCAGTCAATATCAAAAAGATTGAAGAAGAAAGTTTTAATAACAATAAAATTTACAACAATGGTGGCATTAGTGAAAATGTATTTAGCGTATTTGAGATTCAGCTTCAAAAAAACATTAGCAATATCAAGACTCGACTAAACTTTTACAAAGCTAGCGCCTCTCTTCCTTATTTGCAGCCGCAAAACGCCGAGCAGTCCCTTAATAATCCGAACGCCAAATATGCAATTAATGACCTCGATAATGATCCTGTCGGTAACGGACAGCTATCGGCAAATCAATTGCGGGGAAATGCCAAAAAGTTTTCGATCTATCAAAAACTAGCGTTTATTGACTACACCCTCGACCGATATAACCCTCGCAGTCGCACCATTGACGTACCCGCAAAGCCGCCCAGTGACAATAACAGTGCATATCGAGATGAAGAGCCTGAACCGCTCACAGAAGAAAAGTTTCAACTTTTTAGAAGCGATCGCCCCAAAGGGTTTCGCAGGGATGCCCAGTTATCAACTTCCATCGAAAAAAGCATCTTACCTGGTTCATTTTTTAAAGCCTTTGATCGGGTTAAACGGAACCTCAGTGGCTCCTACACCGACTATGAAAAAGATATTGTCGAGGAACTGCGCCAGTCCAGAGAAAGGATTAAGCAAGCTTCGCGCTACATCGCAGTTCTGGTGGTAGCGGTGATTGCGGTACACTTTCTATCAAAAATATTGATTTTTAGTCCATTGATTAATAGTTTAACTGACACAAGTAATATGTCGGTCAAGTTTAGTCCTGCGATCGAAGAACGCGCCTTTGAAGAATTGCGAATCGCCAAGGAAAGGATTGAATTCAAATTCACCGTTGAGTCATTTCTTCAGAAAAAAAATCAAGTAGAGCAAGAGAAAGTACTTGAGAAATCAGCAGAAACAGAATCAGAGAGAAAAGATGCCGAAAAGTTAATTCAAGAAGAATCTATCAGAATCCTCAAGAAATACAATCAAGAAAGCCTGAATGGAGTCAAAAATCTCCTAGCAGACATTGCCGCCGCCTTTGTGTTCTATCTATTTCTAATTTCAGGGCGAGAAGAACTGATGACGATTAAAGAATTTTTAGATGAAGTTCTCTACAGTCTCAATGACAATGCCAAAGCTTTTTTGATTATCATTTCCACAGATACCTTTGTGGGATTTCACTCAAGCGAAGGCTGGGACGCGCTTTTAACCGTTATTTTTCAACATTTCGGACTGCCTGAAAATAGAATTTTGGCACAGTCATTTATTTCTACCGTGCCAGTATTTCTTGACGGTCTATTCAAATTTTGGATTTTCCAATACCTCACCCAAGCATCTCCCTCCACCGCAACTATCTATCGCGAAATGAATGAGTAATAAGTAGCTAGGCATAAGTAAACTAAAAACCAAAAAGTTTGTTCCGCCCGCGTAGCGGGCGGAACAAACTCTGGTTTTAGGTTTTAATTAAGCCCAGCTACTTACCAAACCAAGCCTAATTTTGTAAGCGTGGCGAAGCGACACTTACAAAATTAGCGGCATAGCACCGCGCCACTAATTCTTGTCTCTGCGATCGCCAAAACACGTTAAAATCTATGATGGCATCGCGGATCGCACAAAACCAAGCAATGAGTGGCGGTGCAAAGCGCCGCCACTCATTGCTTGGTTTTGATCACCATAACCGCTTGATATTCAGATATTTTTAAACTCCTATGATTTACGAAATTTTCATGCCCGCGCTTAGCTCAACCATGACCGAAGGTAAAATCACCTCTTGGGTGAAATCCCCAGGTGACAAGGTGGAAAAAGGCGAAACTGTCGTGATCGTAGAGTCTGACAAAGCTGATATGGATGTCGAAAGCTTTTACGAAGGCTACCTTGGCGTAATTATCACCCCTGCTGGTGAATCTGCCCCTGTCGGTTCGGCGATCGCTTATGTTGCCGAAACCAAAGAAGAAATTGAAGAAGCCAAGCAAAAAGCCTCGGCACAAGGATCAGGTCAAACTGCTGAGACTGCCAAGGCAGACAGTGACGAAGAAACACCCGCCAAATTAGTCTCATCTCCCACTGCCGCTTCCACCGCCTCGATCCCTGATGTTGTAATCTCATCTCCTCGCAAATCGGCTAGCGTACCAAGCCGCCAGATCGTATCGCCTCGGGCCAAACGAATCGCCAAAGATAATAGTATTGATCTCGCCTTAATTGCGGGTACTGGTCCTAACGGTCGAGTCACTGCCGATGATATAGAAGCTTTTCTAAAACCTGCGATCGCTCCTGCCACAGCCGCAACACCCGTCAATGCTCCCATAGTTACAGCCGCGCCTCCCGCTCCCAAAGCTGCGCCAACCGTCGCCCTAGGTAGTACTCAAGCTCTAACTACCATGCAAAAAGCCGTCATCAACAACATGAATCAGAGCCTATCTGTGCCTGTCTTCCGTGTTGGTTACACCATTACCACTGATGCCTTGGATGCGCTCTACAAGCAAGTCAAAACCAAGGGTGTCACCATGACCGCTCTGCTTGCTAAAGCCGTAGCCGTGACTCTGCAAAAGCACCCTTTGATTAATGCTAGTTATAGCGATCGCGGCATAGAGTATAAGAGCCATATTAATGTGGCTGTAGCGGTAGCGATGGATGACGGTGGCTTGATTACGCCTGTATTGAAAAATGCTGATCAAACTGATCTATATACCCTCTCTCGCGACTGGAAAGGTCTAGTCGAACGCGCTCGCGCCAAGCAATTACAGCCCGATGAATACAACTCTGGCACATTTACGATTTCTAACTTGGGTATGTTTGGAGTTGATCGCTTCGATGCAATTCTGCCTCCTAATACTGGTGCAATCTTAGCTATTGGTGGTTCCCGCCCTCAAGTGGTGGCAACCAAGGATGGCGCAATCAAGGTAAGTAGCCAAATGCAAGTTAATCTCACCGCCGATCACCGTGTCATCTATGGCGCTCACGCGGCACAGTTCTTACAGGATCTAGCCAAGTTAATTGAAACGAATCCTCAATCTTTAACCCTGTAAGTAGTTAGGCATAAGTAAACTAAAAACCAAGAAGGTCGTTCCGCCCGCTACGCGGGC
>MNZA01000132.1 GCA_001873375.1 Oscillatoriales cyanobacterium CG2_30_44_21 | reverse complement strand
CAAAAACCAGAGGTCGTTCCGCCCGCTACGCGGGCGGAACGACCTTCTTGGTTTTTAGGTTATTTATGCCTAGCTACTTACAGATAAAAAACTATGGCAAATATCGCATATTTAGACTGTCCCACAGGAATCTCTGGTGATATGTGTTTAGGCGCCTTAATCAGCGCAGGTGTACCCCTCTTATATTTGCAAGATATCTTGCATCAATTAGGGCTAGACCATGAAGTCAAGCTATGGACAGAACTTGTCCATCGTGGCAGTATCGAAGCCACAAAATTACACGTTGAACTGCTCACTCCCATTAGCGAAGAACCATCTTCCCCCAAGCATGAACATTCTCACTCCCATGAGCATTCCCATAGTCACGAGCATTCTCATAGTCATGGAAATATCAAACATCGTCACTTGCCTGACATTGAGAAGCTAATCGGTAATGCAAGACTAACCAAACAGATTGAAGCTCGCAGCTTGGCAATATTTAGAGAATTGGCGATCGCGGAAGGAGCCGTGCATGGCATCGCGCCTGAAGCGGTGCATTTTCATGAAGTGGGAGCCATTGATGCGATCGTGGATATTGTTTGTACTTGTGCGGGCTTAGCTTGGTTAGAGATCGATAAAATTTACTGCTCAGCACTGCCAACGGGCGGTGGCTACGTGGACTGCGATCATGGCAAAATGCCAGTGCCAGCGCCAGCCACGCTGAAGTTATGGGAAATGCACGAAGTAATCACCTTTGACAATGGTATCCGCAAAGAGCTAGTTACCCCCACAGGCGCAGCGATCGCTGTTACCCTCAGCGAGAAGTTTGGCGAAGCTCCATTGATGAAAATCAAAAAAGTGGGACTTGGAGCAGGGACACAGGATCTAGAAACACCTAATATTCTGCGCCTCTGGGTTGGCAAAAGCAAAAAAAAAGACTAAATCCAAAAATGGGCGGCGCGATGCGTCGCCCATTTTTAGATTTAGAAAATGATTCCATTTACAAAATAGAAACAGTCGTTATCTTGGAAACTCAAGTCGATGACATGACCTCTCAAGCGATCGCCTACACCACCGAAAAGCTATTGCAAAATGGCGCTCTGGATGTCTATACACAGGCGATCACTATGAAAAAATCTCGTTCGGGAACCCTAATTACAGTAATTTGCGATTGCGATCATCAGTCCCTTTGCGAACAAATTCTCTTTCAAGAAACTACAACCTTAGGAATTAGATTCCGTTTCCAAGAGCGGAAAATTCTTGATCGCGAAATACATGAAGTCATAACTGAGTATGGTTCTGCAAGGGTCAAGATTGCTAGACGGCAGGGTTTTGAGACAGTGCAACCCGAATATGAAGACTGCGCCAAACTAGCGCGATCGCATAATATTCCTTTAACTTTAGTCCAGCAAGCTGTGTTGCAAGCTGGGACAGCCTTGCTCAACAAATAAGCAGCAACGATATTATTTATGGTCTTTCATGCAGAAACCAGCGATCTAACTTGAGGAGCGATCGCGCGTGTTCCCGAATCGACACCCCTGCCAGCATTGTCGTACAAGGCGCGAGAAGTACTTGCTGAGTTGCCAGATCAAAAGCTTGGCGATCGCTGGTTGGCTTTTGCAAAACTAGAAGTTGTAGCATCGTCCCAGAGTGACAAACTAGCTCGGCTCCATAGATTTGCTGCCATTTCTTGAGCAAAGGAACGGCAGCTTTACTGCCTCCAAACCAAGGTAGATAGGCGAGGGCTTCCCAACTATGGGAAGTCGGTAACAGCAGCAGGGTCACAGTCTGACCGATGGGACGATACCATTCAAGATAACTTAAATCTTCAGGTGAATCTATTAAAAGTTCTGATTGATATTTCAATTCCCAATTAAACAAATAAAGTTCTAAATCAATAATTGTAGAAATCTCACCGCTCTTCACCAGTTCCGCTATTTCTGCTTCTGAAGGAGACGAGCCAAACTGCGTTCTAGTATTTTCTAATTCGGTAATAACCTGTGCTTGCAGATCATCAGTATCCAATTGAGCGCGTTCACTCAAAAAGTTGGCTAGATCCTTCTCACTGAACAAATCGGCTCTAGCAATGACTGCTTCGGGTGACAAGTCTATTTCTGGATATTCCTCAGCAAAGTAAAATCGTGAAAAGAAGTCTTCCTCTATTACCGCCCTTGACCAGCCGCCACCGCTAGCTCCCCAGCAAGTACTAACTACGGGATATCTCAATGTTTGTGGCAGTAAGTTCTTGAGTAACTGCCAAGCCTCAAGGCTATCCTCTAATTTGATGGCGATCGCGATCGCTTGATGTTCTGTTAAGGGAATATCAAGTTGCACCATATCTGCATCTTTCAAAAAAGTTTCTGTTAACAGAGCTTGAATTGCATTTAGGGAATTTAGCATAGATAGAATTAGGGATTTTGCAACAGTTTACAGTGCTTTGAGCTAACCCAAAACCAAGAAGGTGGTTCCGCTCGCGTAGCGAGCGGAACCACCTTCTTGGTTTTGGGTTTTAATATCGAGAATTTCTCGTTGTTGTGAGTCTGTAGTAATAATTAATGTCTGCCATTAAATTCCATACGCTAGGATGCCCATCCCTCAAACAAGTAAGTAGCTAGGCATAAGTAACCTAAAAACCTAGGAAGCTGTGCTGCCCACTGCGCGGGCAGCACAGCTTCCTAGGTTTTTAATTCACAAAAGTGTGACTACACTTTTGTGAATTAAAAACCAAAATATGTCTCAATTTGTCCCCAAATTGATATCGTTAGTCAAGGACAATCTGTTGGAGAAGCCCAAAAGAATCTAGTCGAAGCGATCCGCGCTATTTTTGAAATGGCAAGCCCACAAGAAGTTTTAGCAAGTTTGCAGTTAGCTAAGAGCGATCGCTTTGCGGGCACTGGTCAGCTAAATCGTGATCGACGTATTTGCGTCTTTTTTATCGGCATGAAATGGACGTTTCAGAACCCATCCCACATTAGCTGACCAGTGCCGCTTTGCGGCGTAACCTACTTGCACAAGATGTCCAATGATCATCAAACTCCCGAAATATATCACCTCAAACATAATTTGAGTACCAAAGTTCAATAGGATCGGTAATATCAAAATGATGGTGAGCGTGCAAATCATTCCCACCACCGTAAAACTCGTTCAAGAATTAGAAATAACGAAGTATGTTATCAGCCTACCGTGACCATGTTGCCGATCGCGCCGCTCAAGGGATTCCACCCTTACCCCTCAATGCTCCGCAAGCCTCGGCACTTTGTGAGCTATTGCACAATCATCCCGCAGGTGAAGAGGAATTTTTACTAGCATTACTACGCGATCGCATTCCCCCTGGAGTCGATCAAGCTGCCTATGTGAAGGCGGGATGGCTAACAGCGATCGCTAAGGGTGAAAGCACCTCGCCACTGGTATCTCCAGCCTATGCGGTGGAACTGCTCGGCACGATGGTCGGTGGCTATAACGTGCAGACCTTAATTGATTTGCTCACCAATGATGATTTAGGAGATTTGGCGGCGACAGCCCTCAAAAAAGCCCTGCTCGTATTTGATGCCTTTAATCAAGTTTTAGAATTATCGAAAACCAACGCCAGAGCGAAGTCTGTCATCGACTCATGGGCAGATGCCGAATGGTTTACCAGTCGCCCTGCCTTGCCTGAAACTGTGACCGTGACTGTATTTAAAGTCACAGGCGAAATTAATACCGATGATTTCTCGCCTGCATCCCAAGCTTTCTCGCGTCCTGACATTCCCCTCCATGCACTCTGTATGTTGGAGTCGCGCATTCCCGATGGCTTGAAAACCATTGCCGAACTCAAGCAAAAAGGGCATCCTGTCGCCTTTGTCGGTGATGTGGTTGGTACAGGTTCTTCTCGCAAATCGGCGATTAACTCGGTACTGTGGCACATCGGCAACGATATTCCCTTTATTCCCAACAAGCGATCGGGTGGCGTAATTTTAGGAAGTACGATCGCGCCCATCTTCTTTAATACTGCCGAAGATGCGGGGGCATTACCAATTCAGTGTGATGTCACCAAATTGGAAACAGGCGATGTAATTACCATCCACACGCGCTTAGGCAAAATCACTAACGCGGCTGGCGAAACTCTCTCCACTTTCAGCCTCACCCCCGACACGATCGCTGATGAAGTTCGGGCTGGTGGTAGAATTCCTCTCTTAATTGGTCGCAGCCTCACCGCCAGAACCCGTCAGGCTTTGGGACTTCCCGCCAGTGATGTGTTCATCCTTCCCGCCACTCCCGCCGACACAGGCAAAGGCTACACCCTTGCCCAAAAGATGGTCGGCAAAGCTTGCGGTGTCGCTGGTGTGCGTCCCTACACTTCCTGTGAACCCTTGATGACCACCGTTGGTTCTCAAGATACAACTGGCCCGATGACTCGCGATGAGTTACAGGAACTGGCTTGCTTAGGATTTAGCGCTGACTTGGTGATGCAGAGCTTCTGCCATACCGCCGCCTATCCCAAACCCACGGACATCAAAACCCATAAGGAACTTCCCGACTTCTTCTCCAATCGTGGCGGCGTTGCCCTGCGCCCCAACGATGGCATTATCCATTCTTGGTTAAATAGAATGCTCATGCCCGATACAGTCGGCACTGGCGGCGATTCCCATACCCGTTTCCCCTTGGGTATTTCCTTCCCCGCAGGTTCAGGACTAGTCGCCTTCGCCGCCGCCTTGGGAATTATGCCCTTGGATATGCCTGAATCAGTATTAGTTCGCTTCACAGGTGAATTGCAAGCGGGTGTGACGTTGCGCGATGTCGTCAATGCGATTCCCTATATTGCGATTCAACGCGGCTTACTCACCGTTGAGAAAAAGAACAAAAAGAATGTCTTCGCAGGTCGGATTATGGAAATCGAAGGTTTACCCAATCTGAAAGTGGAACAAGCCTTTGAACTCACCGATGCCACCGCCGAGCGTTCCTGCTCTGGTAGCACGATTAAGCTCAGCACGGAAACCGTTGCCGAATACTTGCGATCAAATGTCGCACTAATGAAGAACATGATCGCTCGTGGCTATAGCGATGCCAAGACTCTATTACGCCGTATCACTAAAATGGAAGAATGGCTGGCTAATCCTGTGCTTATGGAAGCTGATCCTGATGCGGAATATGCGGAAATCATCGAGATCAATCTCAATGAAATCAAGGAGCCAATCGTCGCTGCCCCCAATGATCCTGACAATGTGAAGTTGCTCTCCGAAGTAGCAGGCGATCGCGTCGATGAGGTCTTTATCGGTTCCTGCATGACCAACATCGGTCACTATCGCGCCGCCGCCAAGGTTCTCGAAAAGGAAGCCGCAGTCAAAGCGCGTCTCTGGATCGCACCACCCACCCGCATGGATGAGTTCCAACTCAAAGAGGAAGGAATCTACAGCACCTTTGGTGTCGCAGGAGCGAGAACGGAAGTTCCAGGTTGTTCTCTCTGCATGGGTAATCAAGCCCGTGTCGGCGATGGCACAACGGTATTTTCTACTTCCACCCGCAACTTTAATAATCGCATGGGTAAGGACGCTCAAGTCTATCTCGGTTCGGCAGAACTGGCGGCGGTCTGTGCCTTGCTAGGCAAGATTCCCACGGTGGAAGAATATCAAGCGATCGTCACCAAGAAGATCGATCCTTTTGCCAGTGACCTCTATCGCTATCTCAACTTCGATCAGATTAGCAATTTTGAAGATCAAGGTCGGGTGATTGCTTTAGAGGATATGCCTCGCATTGAGGATATTTTGGGTATACCTGTGGGTGCAAAGTAGTTAATTGATTTGCATATAATGTTAGGGTGAGCCTACAGATGGCTCACCTTGATTTTTACAAAATTTGTACAAGGTGAATTTAATGGTAAACCCACGTCTTGAACTATTATCAGAACTTGAACAAACTCCCGAAGAGTATATTCCAGAATTATTGAGGCTGGTTCGTCTGTTTCGTCAGAGTCAGATAAATACCGCCATAGGCTCCATTTCTTCTAAGATGATACTAAACCAAGTTTTAGAAGAAATGGAAGATGCTGAAGATATTGCGGATGCAAAAATTGCTTTGCAGGAGGATGGTTTTATTACTTTGGCAGATGTCAAAAAGCAGAAGTGTTGAACGACAGGAAATAATCAGAAAAAAGCGCTCCTAATCTGTTAAACTGGGAGCAATAA
>MNZA01000084.1 GCA_001873375.1 Oscillatoriales cyanobacterium CG2_30_44_21 | reverse complement strand
GTATATTCAATCTCTGGAATAGGCATCTCATCCCTGTTTGACTTTGGTCGAGTACAAAACTTAGCCAGCAACTTACAAACGAAAATGTGTCTAGCTTCGGATAATCGTTTTGAGGTAAAAGTGAAAGCAAATGTTTGACAATATGGGGGAAGTTGGATAACATCACAGATATTATTTTTTTAATTTATTGCTTCTAGTTTAACAGATTAGGAGTGCTTTTTTCTGATTATTTCCTATCGTTCAACACTTCTGGAGTTAGCCGCCAACGCAAGCAACAAAAATCCTTCAACATGATTATGAGTGTCTTGTTGTATTGGCTAGTTATCGGCGCACCCCTATGTTTGTTGATTTATACCTCTATTCTCAAACTTGAGACTAGCTCAGCGATTCTAGTTATGCTCAAGCAAGCCCTCAATGGCATATTCAATGCCCTCATTGCCCATTTACTAATCGATTATTTGCCGTTGTCGCAGTGGCTCAGCAAAATCTCATCACAAAAAACTGTCAGCCGCGATCGCCCAAAAATCCAGCAAATATTATTTAACTTACTTCTCGCCTTTGTATTCTTACCCGTTTTAAGTATTGCTTCCCTAACTGGCTATCAATCTTTGCAATACATTTACAGTGAAATTAGTACCCAGCTTAGTTCCAACTCAATCGAGCTATCAGAAAATGTTCGGGCGTGGCATGATCAACAATTATTAATTCTCCGCAAACTAGCGGCGATCGCCACAGAGAGCGATTTCCCCAAAGATTTGGTGCGCTTGCAGTTTGCCACAGAAGCCCTCGCAAAAATATCACCCTCATTTTTGCGCCTCTATGTGGAAGATGCCCAAGCAAACATGATCACCACATTCCCGCAAGTGACAAATGCCGAAAATTCCTTGGAGCATCAAGTCGAAAAAAAGATTTTTGAGCAAGTAAAAACAACGCTTAACCCCGTAGTTAGTGATGTCCACACCAATAAGTATGACCCTGCTCCCCATATTAATATCGTTGTTCCGATGCTCAAAAACGGTCAATTTAATGGAATTGTCGGTGTCGCCCTCGATATTGCCGAGTTAAAAGAACTACTAATTAAAACTACGAGTATTCGTAAAGTAGATGCTTTAATTTTGGGGCGATCGCAACAGGTGATCGCCAGTACGATCCAACGTGTCCAATTTGGTGATACATGGGATCTGAATGAAAATGGTAAGCCTGAGACATTTCGTCAAAAAAATCAAATCCTGTGGCTTCCCACAACGTCTAGCTCGCCGATGACACGTTGGCGTAAGTCTTTTTATATCCAAAAAACTACCGTTGGCGGCGATACACCTTGGACTGTAGTCGTCAAGTTATCCCCTGTCCGCTTCATCGATACCTTAGAAAATTTACATACTTATATTCTGCTGATCGTTTTGGGGATCGTTTTTGTCGCCACATGGGTCGCCAGCCTTATTAGCCGCCGCTTTGTCAAGCCTCTAGCCAAGCTAGTTCGCCTCACCACTGACTTACAGACCGATATTTCCCAATCTGCTAACTTTGTATGGAAATATTCCGAGCTAGCGGAAATTGATACTCTCGGCGACAACTTTCACTCGATGGCGATCGCCTTACAAGAACATTTTCAAGAAATTCAACAAACCAACCTCACCCTAGAACAACGCATTGAGGAACGCAGTCACGAGTTACTGCAAAGCGAAATCAAGCTTGAAAAAATTACCGATGCAGTTTTGGGCGCAGTGTATCAGTTTAAGCGCGACCCTGAAGGTAATTATTCAGCTCTATTTATGAGTCGGGGAGCCTATGACATCTATGAAGTTGATAGAGAAGAAATATGTAGAGATGTACTTTCAATTATTAACTTAGCCTTGCCAGAGGAACTGGAAGGGATGATCAGTTCCATTGAAGAATCCGCCCAAGCCCTAACACCTTGGATATATGAATGTCGCATCCGAACTCCTAGTGGCAAAATTAAATGGATCTCAGGAAGGTCGCAACCCCTGCGACAAGAAGACGGCAGTACGGTGTGGAATGGAATTGTTACCGATATTACGAAACTGAAACTAACAGAACAGGCTCTCCAAAAGAGCGAGGAGCGTTGGCAGTTGGCGATCCAATCCAGTGACAGCGGCATTTGGGACTGGGATATCGCCAGCGGCGTAACATTTCGCTCAGACCAATGGTGGACAATGCTAGGTTTTGAATCGGGAGTTACCAATGAACAAGAAGTTGATTGGACTGCCCTAATTCATCCTGACGATCGCGCCTATCACCTCCAACAACAAGATGACTACCTCAACCAAAAAATCCCGCGTTTCTCTGTGGAATCGCGAATGCAGGTCAAAGATGGCAGCTATCGCTGGATATTAACTCGCGGCGTGGCAGTCTGGAATCAACAGCAGCAGGCAATCCGTCTAGTCGGCACAAATAGCGATGTGACCGATCTAAAAATAGCCAGACTAGAAATGACTCAAGCGATGGAAGAAGCCCAAGCGGCTAACCGCGCCAAGAGTGAGTTCTTGGCAACAATGAGCCATGAAATTCGTACGCCCATGAATGCTGTGATCGGCATGGCAAGCCTACTCCTCGATAGCCAACTTGACGATGAGCAACAAGAATTTGCAGAAATAATTCGATCCAGTGGCGATAACTTACTCACGATTATCAATAGTATTCTGGACTTCTCCAAAATCGAATCAGGGCGCTTTAACCTTGATTTACAAACCTTTAATCTGAGAATTTGCATTGAAGAATGTTTTGATGTGATGACCACTCTAGCCAGTCCTAAAGGTATTGAGCTGGCTTACTGCATCGATCTTGAGGTTCCCGAATGGATCGAAAGTGATGCCACTCGCCTGCGCCAAATCCTGATCAATCTGCTCAGCAATGCGATCAAGTTCACCGCCCAAGGCACAGTCACCCTGCAAGTGGGATTAGAAGATGCCGCGCTTCACCCCCCATCACCGCAAAAACTACTATTCCAGATCAAAGATACAGGGATCGGCATTCCCTGCGATCGCTACGATCGCTTATTTAAAGCCTTTAGTCAGGTTGACTCTTCCACGACTCGCCAGTACGGCGGCACTGGCTTAGGACTAGCGATTTCCAAACGCCTGACCGAACTAATGGGCGGAGGCATTTGGGTCGAGAGTGAGTTAGGGGTCGGTTCTTGTTTCAGCTTCGTGATCAGCGTCACGCCAAGTCAAGCCTACGCCGAATTTGATGAGAGCCGCGACTACGACTATAACTATTACGCCCAGCTATCAGGACGCAACCTGTTGCTCCTTGAGGATAATCCAGTCTGCCGCGAGGGTTTGAGCAATCTTGCCAAAAGTTTCCAGATGCAAGTTTGGCAAACTACGGCAGTTACTGAGGCGATCGCGCTGATCGAGGGCGGACAAAAGTTTGACTTTGCCATTATCGATGCCGACATTCCTCTAACCAACAATCAGCAAACAGCAAATCAAACCCACCAAATCAACTCGCTGCGTCAGCAGTTCCCCCTATTACCAATTGTTTTCTTAACCTATGGTCACAAGAGTGAAATAAATCTAATAAGCGACTCCCTTACTAGCTACACCAATCGCCCCGCCAAGCGATCGCAAATCTACGCAAAACTAAGTAAATTTATCGAAAATAACGGCGCTGTCGAGCCGTCCGCACCAAAAAGCATCCCCGAATTTGATAGCGACTTTGCCAATAAGTTTCCCCTCACCATCTTGCTCGCCGAAGATAACCTCGTTAACCAAAAAGTTGCTGTCCGCTTTCTCAACCGTCTCGGCTATATCGTGGATATTGCCGAAAATGGCTGCGAGGTGATTGATTTGATGCACCAAAAAGATTACGACATAATTTTGATGGATATCCATATGCCTGTGATGGATGGAGTCACAGCCACTAAAGAAATCCTAGGAAATTTTAAAGTCCCTCCTTGGATAGTCGCCTTGACAGCCAATGCCTCAAACGGCGATCGCGAGTTTTACCTAGAAGTGGGCATGAATGACTATGTAAGTAAGCCCATTCATATAAAAGAACTAACAAAAGTTTTAAAAACTGCCTATCAAGCCCTAGACTCCGCTCAATAAACCTGGAGATATTTTTAAAAGCGGCGCTTCGCGCCGCTTTTAAAAATATCTCTAGGTTTTAATTAAGCGCAAAGCGCTATAAAAACCAATAAAAAAGCTAAAAGCATCGCGAAGCAATGCTTTTAGCTTTTTTATTGGTTTGACTGCAATACCAAATCAAGAAATGGCAACGCCATTTGCTAAGTAAGTATTACGAATAGGCATAATCCGTAATGAAATTGGCTTACTAATATGTGGCGGCTCACAAGGTAACCCAGGGGCATAGGACTCTAACACCTGACCACTGCGAGTAGACATAACTAACAAATAGTCACACTTTTCGCATTGAGTCTTGACTTGGGCGAGATAAGCAAGGTGGTGACGCTCTGCGATCGCCCCACAATTTGGACAACGGATAGATTCGATCATGATATTTTTTCTCTGATAAGTAGATTTAAAATTGGTTTAAAAAATTTGGAAATTAAAATTATTGAAATATAAAATTTTTAAGGTTTAAATAAGCGCAAAGCGATTTAACGATGTAACGATTATAAGTGCAAAAACGCGGGGATCATTGACTGAAAGGCGATCCCCGCATTGCAATTCACTCAACGACAGTGACAACTCGTGAGTAGGTAAGGAGTTAAGGAATACTTAAAAAATGATTAAAGCTTTTATTTGCGCCCCTTTTCACAGCAAAAAAACATCGCCATGTCGATAAATGCGGTCGCCCCAAAGGACTACTACTCAATAGACTTCATCGTGAGTGCCAAGATCGATCAGTAAAACTTTGGTGTCAGATAAAAATTTGAATACCAGTCTTTGTTCATAGTTGATGCTGACAGCCCAAGCACCTACAAGATTGCCAGATAAACTATGTGTTTTTAATGATGGATGAAACGGCTCGGTTTTGAAGAGTGTAAGTTTTTGTTGAAATCGATCAACGAGTTCAGGATGCTTTTTTCGCCATTTTTTGAGGATTCGCGTAAATGAGTCATCCCAAGTCACTTCAATCATCGCTAGAATCCATCATCAGATCTTCGATAGAACCTGTGCAAACTTTACCTAATCGATAGTTTTCTTCGGCTTCTCGCATTCTCAAGGCAATCTTTTCTCTGCGTAGCTCCACCATTCTTTTTTGTAAGGTTTCAGCGACAAAAAGCTGATCTTCAAAGTCAAGAATTGAGATGGCTTCTAAAATACTGCCGACAGGGGTTGATATTTGCATAATATTTGGAACGATTTTCAAAGTTCTTACTTGGAGATCATATCAAAATTGCCAATCAAACTAACCAAGAAAGAAGTTGAGAGCTTTGCTTTGCAAAGCTTTTAACTTCTTTCTTGGTTAGGGTTTGCCCCAAACACTAATTTTTGAGTGGAAGAATTGCTAAATACTCAAGTTGCAAGTCGATAAAGTATTTACAGGAATGGGAGAAGGAAAAACGATCGCCCGACAAAAAGGCAAACTCACCTTGCCCAAATCTTGCTCAAACGATTTAGGGATTGTGCCAATTAGCGTCTCAACCACACTCTTGCGAGGATCATCAGGCGCAACTTGATAAATGACACTCAACATATCATCGGGAAACCATGCCCTCACCAGCAGCAGCAGATCCCCCGTGGTCATCGGGCGATCGCGATTGTCGGCAGTTAATCGCATTCCCATCAAACGCTCATTTTCAAAATAAATACTCGCCGTAAAGCCACGCACATAAACCAACTTGCGATCGGGCAGTGCATACAGCCCCTCACCACCTGGCTGTAACTGATGCATGGTGTATTGCTCCCGTTGAGTCGTGGCGATCGCCGCCCAATTATTGTCCTTCGCATATTCAAAAAACTGCGACTCCAACATTCCCAAATGCAAAGTTTCAGGCTGTAATGGGGGTTTTGCCCTAGTTTGTAAGCTTGGTAAAGTTCGCACATTACCGACCTTTTGATAGGGTTGCTCAATACCATCCTTGGAATTTGCGTCAGCAGCACAGGCGATCGCCGTAAAACTAACTGTGGCGATCGCTAAGCCCAGCCAAATGTACAAGTTTTGATAACCAACTTTTATCGCCATATAATTCACCCAATACAACACAACTCAACAGGTGGTGAAAGCATTGCCATTACAGCGCTTTGTCTGCAAACCCAAATCAAGAAGGATTTGCATTAGCATGACGGCAAAGTGTTGTAATTAGAGCTTATGTTAGCAAAAATTCTTATTTGAATTATTAAGGATAACTGCAATTTCCCCGCAACTCTACAGCGCTTTGCGCTTAATTAAAACATAACCCAGAGGTTGTTCCGCCCGCGTAGCGGGCGGAACAACCTCTGGGTTTTTAGTTTCCTTACCCAAGAATCGAGTGGCGGCGCTT
>MNZA01000047.1 GCA_001873375.1 Oscillatoriales cyanobacterium CG2_30_44_21 | reverse complement strand
TGGGAGATTCCTCAAGCTAAGAGTGAGAATACAGTAACGGCGGAGGTGACTAGTTTTGCTTGTCCTGTCTGTGGTAAGCCTTTGGCTAAGTTTCCCTATACTAAGGATGGTGTGGAGAAAGTGATGTTGAAGTGTGCGGATGCTCAGGCGCGTCAACGCAAGGATCATGCGGATGTGGTCTTTTTCTGGTCTTCTCAGGAGAAGTGGTGGTCGAAGAAGTTTGGCGATCTGGATGAGGCGGCTAAGCCGAATTCGGGTAAAGGTTCAACTGCTAAAGAGAAGAAATCTGCTCAAAGGAAGCCGAAGCGATCGAGTAAAGTGGCTAAACCTAAAAAGTTGTCTTGATAAGCAGGGCATGATTAAAGTGTTGGAGCAGGTTGAATATGCTTTCCAGCATAGAAAACAACTACTTTTAATTGAGTTTCATCGGGAACGTAAAATACTCTATCTCCCCCAGTCACTTCATATTCCCATACGCCTCTATATTTTTTGCCTTTTAACGGAAATACTCGTCCAGGCTGTCTCGTTATTGCTGCTGTCTGTAGGTCTTTGTAGCAACGTCTAGCATTTTCAGGATTTCGCTGGATCAGGGCTTCCCAGTCTCGATTTACGCGACGATTTTTAGCTACTACTAGCCAAATAGTTTCTATCTTGGGTGTATTAGAAGTCTCAGGTGAATCAGGATTTGTCAGCTTTACTTCTGGTGGTTCGATATTTTCGTTGATCTCTTCGGTGATGTTTTCTGACATATCAAGATTGCTTGATTTGAGTAAAGGCTGCTTCTAGGTCTGGATTGGCGATTGCTAAGGCGCTCTCATACCATTCATGGATAATTGCTTCTAATTCATTCCATGCTTTGTCGAAATTTTTTGTTTCTTGTAAGGCAACTGAGCGATAGGCTGAGATCACTTCGTTAATAAATTCGTTCAATTCGTCTGCGTCAAATGCTCCAAGCCAACCGTAGGGATGCTCGGCTCCAATTTTTTGGTTTAGCAGTAAACGGAAGGCTGTATTGAGAAGTTCGACAATTTCGCGGCTATGTTGGGCGGTTTTTACAAATAGAGCTACGTCTTCTCGGCGCAATAGGGCAAAGGATTGGTCGTTGCGGGTAATGGTGATGGGATGCTCTAGGGCTTTGTCTAAGATTCTGCCTGGTTGACGATTTAGCTCGGTGGCTGTGACTAGTTCATCTGAGTAAATGGAGTTCATAGTTTTTTGGTCAACAGTTGGTTTTGAGCGTGTGGGAAAATTGTAATGATTGTTTGGGAGAGTGTAGTATAAATGTACGTACTATTCTACGTTGTTTGCTTTCTAAGTCAATGGTAAGCTATTTTCTAAGTTCTGAAATTTAGAGGGTAAATCAGGACTTGGGAGTAAGTTTGGTTATGATGGTTGTGATAAATCAGGTTAAATTCTTAGAAAATATGAAAGAACAAGATTTGTTGAATCGGATCTCTTCTAGTCCTAGAGTGATGGTGGGAAAGCCTGTCATTAGAGGGACGCGGTTATCTGTTGAGTACATTCTAAATCTGCTGGCTCATGGTGCAACTGTGACGGAGATTTTGGAAGAGTATGAAGGTTTGGTTGAGGCGGATATAAGGGCTTGTTTGCTGTTTGCTTCTCGTGCGTTGGAAAGTGCTAGTTTTATGCCTTTGGCGGAGATTGCTTAGATGCGTTTTTTGCTGGTTATACTGTATTTAATCAATCAAAATTTAGTGTTGTCTACGAGGCAATATGTCTGAGTCGATCGCCTTAGAACTTCCCGAACCGTTGGCAAAAAAAGTTAAGGAAATTGCTGCGCTCAATCGTCAGGGGATTGAGGAAATGCTGATTGAATGGATCGATCGCACAATTAATGATATTCCCATAGAGGCACTGCCTGATGAACAGGTTCTTGCTCTTTGTAATTTGCAAATGGGTGGACAGCAGCAAAGGCTTTTTAGTGATTTACAAGCTCGAAATAGTGAAGGATTGCTTAATGCACAGGAAGTTAAGAAGCTGAATGAGTTAATGCAGGTTTATCGTCATGGTTCGGTACGGAAAGCTAAGGCAATGCAGGTTGCGGTAATGCGCGGATTAATCCCTGCTTTGAATGCTGTCTCATGAGTCGTCCTTATATTTCGGTTGAGGTTGATCGCAATGTTCGCAGTATGGCTAAGAACCGATGTGGCTATTGCCTTAGTCCTCAAAAGTTAGTCATGGCACGTCTAGAGATTGAGCATATCATTCCTGTTTCTAAGGGTGGCAGCAGTGAGGAGTCGAATCTTTGGTTAGCTTGTCCTATTTGCAATAGTCATAAAGCTGGCAAGATTAAGGCGATCGATCCAGTTACGGATGAGGTTGTGGCGCTATTCAATCCGCGTACTCAAGTTTGGGTGGAGCATTTTGCTTGGGCTGAGGATGGTATTTGTATTCTCGGTAAGACTCCAACGGGACGGGCAACGGTGAGAGCTTTGAGTCTTGATAGTGATTTTGATGCTTTGGAGGTTCGGAGTTATTGGGTACAAGCGGGTTGGCATCCGCCGAAAGATTAAGACAAAATTGCATCTAGTTTCAAATCAAAGGGCGAGCGCCCATTTTTTCCACAATTCAGATATTGTGACTCTGAACAATTAATCAAACTTGTTACGGTAAACTGTCTCTCTAAGCTAAGCATATCTACTGCTATGATTGAGATATGGTGGATTTTTTTGATTAACCTACAGTTTGTTGAAATACTAACGGTACAGCTTGTAATCATCACCGATCATCGGCTAGTTGTTTCTATGTACTATGTTGTCTCGACAGATGATAATCGAAAGAAGTCTTTCTGATATTCCCCCAGTTTATAGCTAAATCAGAAACTAAAAGTCTCGTTTTAGCTTTAATAACAAGGTAATATCTTTAACTCTTTATTTAATTTGATCTTTAAGTTTGCTTTTAAGTATTAACAATACGAAAAAAGAAAACAAAAAAATGAAATTAAATAAAATTTCAAAAAAGTTACTTAGCTGCCTTTTTGCTTTATGCCTCAATTCCTCAGTAATCTATTTCGAGATCAATACAAATCTAGATAGACCATCCGTAGAGTTCAGTGCAAGCGAAAAAAGCTGTTCCAAGGATAGCACCTTCAAAATATGTGGCAATGTTAGACTCAGGTCAACCAATGCTATTTCAACTAGAAGAGCTAGAATCATATATCTAGGGATATCTAGGGGAATAAAACGGGTTAGGAAGGTGATATCAAATAAGAAAAGTAGAAAATAGTTGAATATAGGTATGTATTTGCTGTTTTTTACTCATATTGATTCACCTCAATAAAAGAGTGTGCATCAGACAAAGCCTCCATATTATTTAGGAGGCTTTTTTGTGCTTATCAACGAAATCTGTGAAGCGGTACATCTAAATTTTACGTTTACTGTGCTAACTAGGATCGTCAATATAGAGACTGGACAGTTGAAGCGTGATCTTACGTTTAGGCAATTTGTGTAGATAATTTGCTCATTTTTGCCATAAAGTTGACTCGCGTAGCACTGAGCTTATAAATTTTACTTAGGTTAATTGTGCAATCTACTATATTCTGTGGACTATCTCAAAATCTCAAACCAAAACAATTATCTAAAAGTGAATTTACAATGAGTTACAAGTATGACTACAGTGAGCTAGAACAGTTTTTATCAGAAAAAAGATGGGTCGAAGCGGATCAAGTCACTGCTAATATCATATTTCGGATGGCAAATCAGGTCGAAGGCTTTTCTCTGGGCGAAAGCGTTTTTTTACCTTTGACTGAAAAGTCTATCGAAGCGCTACCTTGCCAAGAATTAAATGCAATTGATCGATTGTGGACTCATTACAGCAATGGACTATTTGGTTTTAGCGTACAACTAAAAATCTGGGAAGGTTTGGGATCTCCACTAAACTTGGAGTTACCCTTTAATAAGAGAGCTGAGCAAAGTTTTTGTTCTCAAGTTGGATGGTCTTCCAAGAAGAATGCATCAGAAAATTTTAATAAAGGTTGCTTCCCTGTGGCTTATGCTGCACATACGGTCAGTGGTAATGGCTACCTAGAAACTAAGTACACACCATTAGCATACGTTTTCTTTGGGGTAGGTATTATTTGCTTTTTTCAATCACTAGCTAATGTGATAGCTGCTACTATCTTGTTTCTGATTTGTATTCTTGTACAATTTAACATAGGTTTAGTCTTATTTAGATCATCACCTGTATTTATGCTCTTATCTCGAATAACAAAATGCAGGAGAAGTTAGTAGATATGAGATTTTAGTTTTTGACTAGTCAATATCTTAGGTTTATAAGTCTACCCTAAAATTTTCTTTCTCCTTTCTTCAGTTTTAACCTATGATATGAGTCCAGTAGATTTTAGTACTTAATTTATCTTCCCCTTACTCTCTGGCATTCTTCAGATCGGCTAAAAAATACTAGACCTATATTCCCAAATGATTCCGCACTTGAAGGTGTTTCTCCTTTTTGATCGTTTTGTTTGATGGATTCTTTTACAATTCTATCTGCTTTTTCACAGTCTTGTCTTAACTCAGCATCTTTTCTGTAGGATTCATATTGACCATATAGAAAAAACAAGACAACAAGTCCGCCCACAACTGAAGCAACAACTTTCGTATTCATCTTTAGACACAGTTTTTTCTGAGGTTTATCTTTACACGGGTCAATTTTATATTAAAACGGAGACATTAGGCAAAAAAGTACCCTTGCTAGACTCACTAGGGTGCTTTTTTGCTTAATTAACATTTCCGAATAAATCAGTTGGTTTTATTTTTAGAAACTATCTTGAGTTACTTTGGGAGTTTAGTTTTATCCCTATCCGCCTCATTAGTTTGGTAGGGTGCGTTGATGAAATGTAACGCACATTTTTTTATGAAATGAATAGGCGATCGCCCATAACAAGCTTGCTACAATAAACACAACTCACAATCTGCAAATCACAAACCATGCAAATTATCCTAGAAGTACCCGATCGCCTCGGCGAAAAACTACAACAACTGGGCGATCAACTCTCTGAGACCTTAGATCGATTACTTCAAGACATTCCCACCACAGAAACGATCTCTTACCAAGACGATCGCCAAATTGTCGAACTTCTAGCAAGTCAACCCAGTCCTGAAGCAATCCTCGCCATCCGTCCTACACCTGCATTACAAGCGCGGATGAGCGAATTACTCGAACGCAACAAATCTGGAAGTCTCTCCCGAACTGAAGAAGCTGAACTAGATCGCTACTTACTCTTAGAGCATTGGGTAAGATTAGCTAAAACCCATGCATATAAACAATTACAGAAATCAGCATGAGCTATGTATCAGTTCCCCTGCGTCGGCTAGTCACCCAACGCGCTGAAGAACAGTGCGAGTATTGTCGATATCCTCAAGCAGCTTCCTTCTTTACTTTTGAAATAGAACATATCATTGCTGAAAAACACGATGGCATCACCGAAGCCGAAAACCTAGCTTTATCTTGCCCTTGCTGCAATCGTTTCAAAGGCACTGACCTCGGTTCCATTGATCCTGAAACAAAGCAGCTAACTCCATTTTTTAATCCCCGTATTCAGCAGTGGTCAGATCACTTTTGCCTACAAGGAGGAAACATTCTCCCACTCACTCCTGAAGGACGTGTAACTGCTAAAATCCTTCAATTTAACCTTCAGGAACGCATTATCGAACGTGAACAACTCATTAGTATTGGGAAATATCCAGTACTTTAAGAACTTCTTTAAGCAACATGACCTTCACATCAGTCCTAGAGAACATAGCCCGATCGCCTATCGCCACAAAAATAGGCGAGAAACTGACAACAGCCAAAAGCATATCCCTATCAGGACTATCCCGTTTAGGCAAAGGACTGATTAGCACTCACTTATGCCACCAACAAGCCAAACCATTACTCATCATAACCGCCACCGTCGAAGAAGCAACCCGCTGGGCTTTACAACTACAGTCAATGTCATGGCGCGTCTATCTATATCAATCCCTTGATACATTTCCCTACGAATCAGCCCAAATCGATTTAGAAACCGCTTGGACAAGGATTGAGATATTAGCGGAATTGCTTGCAAAACCACAGCATAACTTAGCGATCGCTACCACCATTAACGCACTACAGCCCCATCTACCATCAACTCAAGTATTCCAAAAACATAGCATCTATCTCAATATCGGCGATTCGCAATCAGTTAAATTACTTGCAGAAGCTCTGGCAAGATTAGGATATGCAGAAGTCAAAGAAGTAAAAGAATCAAAACAATGGAGCCGCAAAGGATTTAGTTTTGAAGTGTTTCCCTTAGTACAGGACAAAAAGTTGCAAAGATAGACAGGAAGGGGTTTTATAGAAGATAACTACAGCATCCGTAAAACCCCTATGGAAGAGATTAACCTATTCCGCGAAAAATTACAGCAACATCTGCCTTGGAATGCGGCAAGACTGTCTTTTGTGTCGATATTCTTGACCGCGCTAATGCGAGTAAAGACAGTAAACCTAGGGGAAATCGCCACAGGATTTAGCGGCAAAGCCAAAGTTGAATCGCACTACAAGAGATTACAGAGGTTTTTTCGAGACTTTGAGGT
>MNZA01000094.1 GCA_001873375.1 Oscillatoriales cyanobacterium CG2_30_44_21 | reverse complement strand
TCTCCTGATTTTAATCCTATTGAAATGCTTTGGTCAGTCCTCAAAGCTTTTATCAGGCAGTTTAAACCTCAGACCTTATTTGCGATTCAACAAGTATTGCGAATCTTTTTGCTGCTCTTAGATAAATCCTTCTTTAAAAACTGGTTTACGAAGTGCTGTTATTGTACCCCTTAATCCCTCAATAGGCTGTAACAATGCACTCAAGAAAAAATTGGTTAAAAAAAGATAGCTGGTTCCGACTTGTTTTTAGTTGGCGCGGATCAGTCATTCCTGAAGTGTTGCCGCGATCGCTAGTTTGTGGATTATTCGGTCTTATTATTTATGTCTTGCATATTTTAAGTTTTCGAGTGCATTTGCCAGTTTTCGGAAGCCTTATTTCTAATATCGTGCTGGGTTTATTGTTAGTATTCCGTACCAATACAGCCTATGAGAGATTTTGGGAAGGGCGCAAGGCTTGGGGAACCCTAGTAAATACAGTCCGTAACCTCTCACGACAGATATTAGTCGCTATTTCTGAGTGCGATATAACAGATCGTCAGGCAAAGATGGCAGCTGTCAAACTATTACCGGCCTTTGCGATCGCCCTAAAGCTGCACTTGCGCTCAGAGCCGATCAATGCTGAACTAGAAGCCGTTCTATCGCCTGAGCAATTTGAGCGACTCAAAACAATGAACCATCCTCCTTTGGAAATAGGGTTTTGGATTAGTAGTTACTTGCAAAGACAGTTTCAGCAAGAAAAACTAGATCGCTATCAGTTGGGAGATATGATTCGGCTTTTAAATCAAATGGTTGATGTTGTTGGTATTTGCGAACGCATTCTCAAAACGCCGATCCCACGAGCCTACGCCATCCATCTCAAGCAATTACTTTTGATCTATTGCCTATCACTTCCATTTCAAATGGTCGATCAATTGGAATGGATGACTGCTCCAATTGTCGCTCTGATTAGTTTTACTTTATTGGGAATAGAAGAAATTGGGATTCAGATTGAAGATCCCTTTGGTCATGATCCTAACGATCTGCCCCTAGACAATATTTGTCACAATATGCTCAGAAATATTGAAGATCTGTTCATCGTCAGCAACGATCAAACCAAATAAAGCGGGGCGATCGCGATGCGAA
>MNZA01000171.1 GCA_001873375.1 Oscillatoriales cyanobacterium CG2_30_44_21 | reverse complement strand
TTCTTTAATTATATTGGCTTAAAAGTAAAGCCAAATCATCTATCCGCACAGGCTTACTAATAAAATCATCCATTCCCGCTAAAATACATTTTTCGCGATCTTCTGACATGACATTTGCTGTCATCGCCACGATCTTAACTTTCTTATCTGAAGACTTCGCTATTTCGCGTAATCGAATTTGACGAGAAGCTTCCAAGCCATCCATCACAGGCATCTGAATATCCATCAAAATCAAATCGTAAAATTTATGCTCCAATGCTTGCAGTACTTCCAATCCATTGGTAGCACAATCCGCTTGATAGCCGAGTTTTTCCAAAAAGCGTAAGGCAATCATCTGGTTAAATGAATTATCTTCCACTAACAAAATTCTCAACGGCTTAGAACTAGGATTGATGATATAATCAGCTTCTTTTTGTTCTGCTTTACTGTCTGGTTCCGCGATCGCATCTTGCTCACCAGCAACTTCCTGATCGCTAGAAATTTGTCCACTAGATAGGCTCGACAACTGTTCAACTTCAATATCAAACTGGAAAAGCGAACCTTGATCCAAAGAACTACTTGCGGCAATAAATCCACCCATAAACTGGGCAAACTGCTGACTAATGACCAAACCCAAGCCCGTACCAACCTGAGACTCTCTTCCTGAAGCGGTCTGCACAAAAGCCTCAAACAAATTACCGATTTCTTCGGGAGCAATACCTCGCCCTGTATCTTCTATCTCAAAATGAATGATAACTTTTGATAAATTTGGACTTGCTTTTCCAAGTAAAACCCGACAAAAAATATAGCCCTTATCAGTGAACTTGATGGCATTACCCAGCAGATTTAACAATATTTGACGAAGTTTGCGCTCATCACACTTGATGTATTGCGGAACGCTGGGGTGAACCGCAAAAAACAACTGTAAATCCTTGACTTTAGCCCTGATTTGCATCATTTCCTGAATGTTATTCAACAATAAGTGCAGATCAAATTCTTTCTCTTCAAGGAAAATTTTGCCAGCCTCGATTTTAGAGACTTCCAAAATGTCATCGATTAAGTTGAGTAGATGTTCGCTACTGTAACTAATAATATTGATGTACTCTGAAGCTCCTTTCACAGTCGATTCATCAAAAGACATGAGTTGAGTACATCCCAAAATTGCATTGAGTGGAGTTCTCAATTCATGACTCATTCTCGCCAGAAAAGTACTTTTTGCCTTGTTCGCCACCTCTGAGCGTTCCGCTTCTCGCTTTAAATTTTGTTGCGAAAACTCCAGCGCCGCCAACATGAGCGTACCTCTAAGTTCCAGCGCCGCCTGAATTTCCACTTCCTCCCAAGGTAAGGATTTGGAATCAACTAATTCCTTCCATAGCTCAAATGATCGCTGTGGAGATAGCTCGCGATCGCTATCAAGATCGAATTCTAAGTCCAGCCCCAACTTACTAGGATCGCCCGCCCAATCCACCATTTGCATCACCTCACCACGAAACCAAATAATGTGATAAGAGATGTGATTGAGCGAGATAGAAATAGCCAATATGCCGCTAGCGATGTCCTTAATCGCGATCGCTCCAGAATATACCTGACTCAAGCAGTTAGTATGGAAAATATCTTGAGACTTGTCCTTTAGCCATGAAATTAAGGGACTAATAAATACAGAAGGTGGACATTGACCAATCTCAGAAATATGATCTCCCAAACAAATAACTACACCTTCAGCATTGACCAATTCCAGTAAACTCTCCCCATCTTGAAAAAATGTTGTGTGTTCAATTGGAGGGTAAGATTCGAGAATATTTTGTCTTAGCCTAGCTTGAATGCTCTTGATTTTCTCTTGAGCCTTTTTAAGCTCTTGCTCATACCTATGCACAATCTCTACGGACATGATCTGCCCTAAAAATTCGCAAGTCTTTCTGATCTCATAATCAATATAGCGAGGAGAAAGATGATGACAAGCAATCAAGCCCCACAACTTACCATCATTAATCAAAGAGATACTAAAAGAAGCCGCAACTCCCATCTTTTGTAAATACTTAATGTGAGTAGGCGACACACTTCTGAGGGTGCTGAAGCTGAGATCAAGGGGTTCTTGATTGAGAGGATTATTAATCGGAGTGAGAGGAACAGGTTGAGAATCAACATCAACAATTTGGCGTAGCCAATTCTTGTAATAAAGCTCTCTCGCAAGCACAGGGATATCTGCCGCAGGGAAGTGTAATCCTAAGAAGGATGTGGCACTCTCATCCTTCGATTCAGCTATGACCACACCACTATCATCATGCTCAAATTGATAGATCATGACCCGATCAAGCTTAGTGATTTTACGAACTTCCTGCGCCAGTAAGCTGGACATTTCCGTGAAATCCTCAGCTTTTCTGATGTTCACAGCCGCAGATTTTGCAAGCTGGTAAAAGCCCAAATGAGAATCCGCATCAACAGATAATGGTTCCAACTCTAAAATTAGAAGTTCATCAGAGCGATGAATTATTCCTTGGAACTCATATATCTTTTCCTGAATCTGCACAGTTAGCTTAGTTGGATTGAATATTTCTAGATCCTTGTGCGAAAGAAAAGACGTAAAAATATCAAGCTGCGATCGCGGAAACAGCTCGCTTAAAGGTTGATTAACAAATTCACCTGCAGGAACATTAAAAAAATCAATTGTGTTTTCACTAACCTGCAAGATCTCTAGGTCAACTTCTCTAATAGAAACCAAAATTCCATGAGATTGAATGTGACCTAACAGGTGAATGGGTTCGCGATCGCACCTTTTTTCCTCATTCAATTCAGCCTGCTCTGAATAACTTATAGATTGCGATGTTGCCATGTTTCGTCGTCAATTTTGAATATTTAAATGCGTGTTACTCATAAATTTTTCCCCACCAAAATCATTTTAAACTAGCCATGAGTAACCTAAACAGGCAGATTGACTTTTCTTATTAGAATTTTGTGACCTAGTAAATTCACCCATAGCCGAAACCTTTGCACTCTCGCGATCACATATACCCATTTCCGATTAAACGAACCAGAGATAAATTTTAAAATGTTGCAAAACAACATTTTAAAATTTATCTCTGGTTCGGGTTTAAGCGCGAAGTGTCATTTCTTAATTTTTTTAAATATTCTTGAAAAACTATAGACAAAATATGTCACACGAGGTTATAGTTGTTGACCGTGACTAAAAACAGAAACTAAGGAGATAAGCAAACGTTTGTTCCCTCAAGTCTGAGTCACGAATTGGTATAGCGCTTTTGGTAATGTTTAGACATTTCTGAAGCCTATAACAACCAACCCAAGAGATTGAGTTTCCCAAGTCTAGTAGTTAGTCTAGACATCTTTATGTAAGTCGTCTCGAAGTCCTTCAAACAGCCTTCAAAAACTACATTTCTTACTTCAAGATCGAAACCGATCTCTTTTGAGCCTGTCAAAAATTCAGTGATTTAGAAATGCGTGATTAACTGGCACAGAGTGCCAGTTAATCACTGAGTTTAGATCGCTGTCTGCATGAAATGCAGCCACAAGCAAGCGGAGCCAAATTTTAATGACTGTCGGAATTCTCGGCACAAAACTTGGGATGACCCAAGTTTTTGATTCGGATGGCAATGCCGTCCCTGTAACCGTAGTCCACGCTGGACCCTGCACAATCACACAGGTAAAAACTGATACCAAAGAAGGCTACAAAGCCATTCAAGTTGGTTATGGCAAAACCCGTGAGAAGTTGCTGACTAAGCCAGAGCTTGGACACTTGAAAGCTTCGGGTTCTGAACCTGTCAAGCACCTCTGCGAATATCGTCTTGATAACATCGGCGATTTCACAATTGGTCAAACCCTAGACGTGAGCCAATTCAAAGATGGAGACATCGTTGACGTGATTGGAACTAGCATTGGTAAGGGTTTCGCTGGTTATCAAAAGCGCCATAACTTTGGTCGCGGTCCTATGGCTCACGGTTCTAAAAACCACAGACAGCCTGGTTCGACTGGAGCAGGTACAACCCCTGGTCGTGTTTACCCTGGCAAGCGGATGGCTGGTCGTCTTGGCGGTAAGCAAATCACCGTGAAGAAGCTAACTGTAGTCAAAGTCGATGCAGCGAACAATGTGTTGCTAATCAAAGGAGCAGTCCCTGGCAAGCCTGGCGCATTGCTTAATGTTATTCCTACCGTAATCATCGGTAAGGCGAAATAAGGACTAAGTTGTTTGTTCGTGAGATCGAGAGAATATAAGTTATGCCTACAGTAATAGATTGGACAGGGAATGAAGTCGGCGAAGTAAGCCTAGAATTGCGCGTTGCCAAAGAAGCAAGCGCCAAGGGTTTAGTTCATCGCGCCCTCGTCAGACAGTTAGCCAATGCCCGTCAAGGCACAGCTAGCAGCAAGACTCGCGCTGAAGTCCGTGGTGGTGGTCGTAAGCCTTTTAGACAAAAAGGTACTGGTCGCGCTCGTCAGGGTTCGACAAGATCGCCTTTAACTCGCGGTGGTGGAGCAATCTTTGGTCCTAAGCCTAGAGATTATGAAACCAAGATGAACCGTAAGGAGCGCCGCTTGGCTCTTCGCACTGCATTTATTGGTCGTACCGATGATTTGATCATCGTTGAAGATTTTGCCGTAAATCTTACTCAGCCAAAAACAAAGGAACTCTGCCAAGCTCTTGAGCGTTGGGGAGCAACCGTTGGCAAGAAGATCCTGATCATCACCGATCGCAAGGAAGACAACATTGTTTTGTCTGCCCGCAATATTCAAAACTTGCAGTTAATTGCGGCAGATCAGCTCAATATGTTCGACATTCTGAACTCTGAAAAAATTGTGGCAACTCGTTCTGCGATCGCCAGAATCCATGAGGTATATGGTGGTGACGCAAAATTGGCAACCGAGATCGTAACCACGGTAGAAGACTCAGAATAAGTGAGTCGTAAGTACTAAGGAAAAACACCATGGCTAAAATACCCACTGAATTTGACGCACGCCGTTTGCCTGATATCATTCGTCGCCCTCTGCTCAACGAAAAGGCAACCCGACAACTAGAAGACAACAAATACACATTTGATGTTTTCCACGATGCCTCCAAGCCTGAAATCAAAGCGGCGATCGAGAGCCTTTTCTCGGTCAAAGTCAAAAAAGTAAATACCCATAATCCACCAGCGCAGGCGCGTCGGATTGGTAAATTTGCAGGCAAACGTGCTCACATCAAAAGAGCGATCGTTACCCTCGCTGAAGGCAGCAAAATCGATTTGTTCCCCGATGTGTAAGCGTTAGCTTAAAAAAACCAGAGAACTGTTCTTTAACAAAACCAGACAATTATGGGCGTTCGTGCTTACAAACCGTATACCGCAAGTACTAGGCAAACCGTTGTCTCGGACTTCGCGGAAATCACCAAATCAGAACCCGAAAAGTCTTTAACCACCCATGTCCATCGCAAGCGTGGACGTAATAACCGTGGTGTAATTACTAGCCGTAGACGTGGCGGCGGTCACAAGCGTCTTTATCGGATCATCGATTTCAAGCGCAACAAGCGTGACATCATCGCTGAAGTAATTGCGATCGAATACGATCCCAACCGCACCTCTCGCATTGCGCTATTGCAATATGAAGATGGCGAAAAGAGATACATCCTTGCTCCCAAGGGAATCGCCGTGGGCAAAAAGATCCAAGCAGGTACGACCAATGTACCTTTTGAAATCGGTAACGCGATGCCATTGGTAAACATTCCTCTCGGTACAGTCGTCCACAACGTTGAGCTAGTCCCTGGAAAGGGCGGACAAATTGTGCGATCAGCAGGTGCTGGCGCTCAGATCGCCGCTAAAGACGGTGATTTTGTTACCCTCAAGCTTCCTTCTAGCGAAGTACGTTTGATTCGTAAAGACTGCTTCGCCACGATCGGACAAGTTGGCAACCTCGACCACAGCAACACCAGTCTTGGTAAAGCTGGTCGTAGCCGTTGGTTGAACCGTCGTCCGAAGGTCCGTGGTATGGTCATGAACCCCGTTGATCACCCCCACGGTGGTGGCGAAGGTTGCGCCCCCATTGGTCGCAGTGGTCCTGTTACTCCTTGGGGTAAACCAACCTTGGGCTATAAGACTCGCAAGAAGGGCAAACTCAGTGATGCCCTGATTGTTCGTCGCCGTCGCAAGTCCTCGAAGCGCGGTAAGGGCGGACGTAACGCTTAATTTTTTTGCTGAGCGACTGCGAAGCGGTCGCTTAGCGCGAAGACTTATTTAGAGAGTACATATTATGACGCGATCGCTAAAAAAAGGTCCCTTTGTTGCCGATCACTTAATGACCAAAATTGAAAAACTCAACGCCAAAGGCGAAAAGCAAGTTATCAAGACATGGTCACGCGCTTCCACAATCCTTCCGCAAATGATTGGGCATACCATTGCTTGTCACAACGGAAAACAGCACGTTCCTGTATATGTCACGGAGCAGATGGTAGGACACAAACTCGGTGAGTTTGCCCCTACCCGCACCTTCCGCGGTCATGCCAAGAGCGACAAAAAGGCTAAGAGATAGGTAGACAGGTAGTTAAAAATGATCCTCGCTCAAAACGAAATCCCTGCCGTAGCCAAATATATTCGGATGTCACCCCATAAGGTGCGTCGAGTACTCGACCAAATCCGTGGTCGTAGCTACCGCGAAGCATTGATGATTCTTGAGTTCATGCCCTATCGCTCCTGCGAACCCATTACCAAAGTATTGCGTTCCGCAGTCGCTAACGCTGAACATAACGCAGGACTTGACCCTGCATCATTAGTAATTGGTCAAGCCTTTGCCGATATGGGACCTAGCCTCAAGCGCTTCCGTCCCCGCGCTCAAGGTCGTGCTTACCAAATCCGTAAGCCAACCTGCCACATTACGATCACCGTCAAACCATCGGAGGAAGAATAGGTATGGGTCAGAAGATTCACCCAACAGGGTTACGCCTCGGCATCACCAAGTCCCATCTCTCCCGTTGGTACGCTGATGTCAACCGTTACGGTGTCTTAGCCGAAGAAGACAGCAAGATTCGTAAGTACATCGAAAAAACTTTGAGCAACGCTGGTATCGCAGATATTCTCATTGATCGCAAAGCCGATCAAGTAGATCTCGAAATCCGTACTGCTCGTCCCGGAGTTGTGGTTGGTCGTGGTGGCGCTGGTATTGAGCAATTGCGCGTTGGATTGGTGAAGTATCTCGAACAAGATGGTTCTATCAAAAAGACAGGTACTAGCCAAGTTCGGATTAACGTTACCGAAGTCACTAGAGTTGATGCGGAAGCACCTCTCATCGCTGAGTACATCGCTCAACAAATTGAACGTCGCGTTTCCTTCCGTCGTGTGGTTCGTCAAGCTATTCAAAGAGCGCAACGGGCAGGCATTGAGGGAATTAAGGTGCAAATCAGTGGCCGTCTTAACGGCGCTGAAATTGCCCGAACCGAATGGGTTCGTGAGGGTCGTGTTCCTCTGCACACACTGCGTGCTGATATCGACTACAGCTATAAGACATCCGCAACTATTTACGGTGTCATCGGCATTAAAGTCTGGATCTTCAAAGGCGAGATTATTGAAGGCGAAGAAGCGCCTACTCCAGCTACCCAACCCCGTCGTCGCCAGCAACGTCGTCCTCAGTTTGAAGACCGTTCTAGCGCTGAAGGATAAACTTCTGTCACCCTTGAGTTTTGAACCATGTTAAGTCCTAAACGTACAAAATTTCGTAAGCAGCAGCGCGGTCGGATGGCAGGTCCCGCTACCAGAGGAGCTGAAATCAACTTTGGTGATTATGCCATGCAGGCTTTAGAGCCTTCTTGGATTACTGCCCGTCAGATCGAAGCTGCTCGTCGTGCCATGAATCGCTACATCCGTCGCGGTGGCAAGATTTGGATTCGTATTTTCCCAGACAAGCCCGTAACTATGCGTCCTGCTGAAACCCGTATGGGTTCCGGTAAAGGCGCTCCCGAGTTTTGGGTATCAGTGGTTAAGCCTGGTCGCATCATGTTTGAAGTAGCTGGTGTAACTGAGGAAACTGCTAGAGAGGCTATTCGTCTTGCCGCAGCGAAGATGCCTATCAAAACTAGATTTGTTATTCGCGATAAGGAGTAAGAATATGGCACTCCCAAAAGTCCAAGAAACTAGAGAGCTATCCGATGATGAGCTACAAGCTCAGATCTTGACCGTCAAGAAAGAGCTGTTTGATCTGCGCTTTAAGCAGGCTACCAGACAACCCGTTAAGCCTCATCAGTTTCAGCACGCTAAGCATCGTTTGTCTCAACTGATGACTGTCGAGCGCGAACGTCAGTCCAGAGCTTAAGAAAGCTATTTACAAAATATAGGAATTTTAGCAATGGCAGTTAAAGAAAAAGTTGGCGTTGTCGTCAGCGACAAAATGCAAAAAACGGTGGTAGTAGCAGTGGAAAACCGCACTTCTCACCCTAAATATGGAAAAATCGTGGTTAAAACGACTAAGTTTAAAGCCCACGATGAAGAAGATAAAACCCGTGAAGGCGATCGCGTCAAAATTCGGGAAACCCGTCCCCTCAGCCGTACAAAGCGATGGGAAGTTGTAGAGATTCTCTCATCTAGCTCGGAAGCGTAAGTCATGATTCAACAAGAGTCTTATCTAAATGTGGCGGATAATAGTGGCGCTAAAAAGCTACTCTGTATCCGTGTCCTTGCGGGTGGTAATCGTGCCTTTGGTGGAGTGGGTGATGTCATTATTGCCACCGTCAAAGACGCAGCCCCCAATATGCCCGTCAAGAAATCTGATGTTGTCCGCGCCGTAATTGTGCGTACCAAAGCCTCGATCAACCGTGAAAGCGGCATGAGAATTCGCTTTGACGACAATGCTGCTGTAATCATTAACCAAGACGGCAACCCCAAAGGAACCCGCGTATTTGGACCAGTTGCACGTGAGTTACGGGATAAAAATTTCACTAAGATTATCTCCCTAGCGCCAGAGGTACTGTAATGTCATTCAAGTCAAAGCCTGCCTACCGTGGCAACCGCAATTCTTTTAAGATGCACGTCAAGAAAGATGATGTGGTTCAAGTAATTTCAGGAAGTTCTAAGGGAACTGTAGCCAAGGTGCTGCAAGTATTTCCTAAGGACAGCACAATCATTGTGGAGGGAGTGAATGTCAAGACTAAGCACATCAAGCCTCAGGCTGATGGTGAATCTGGACAAATTATTACCCGTGAGTTCCCAATCCACAGCTCCAAAGTTTTGTTGTACTCCGAAAAGGAAAAGACCGCTAGCCGTTCTTGCTTTACCTTTACGGATGATGGCAAGAAAGTAAGAATGTTGAAGAAGACTGGCGAAATTGTTGATTCCGTCAAGACTGAAACCAAGTAATTCTAGCCCTACCTGACCAAGCCCAGGAAAATCCATTGAGGAAGATAAAATGTTAACGCCGTTCGCCGAAGTCTATGCCAAGCAAGCTGTTCCCAAGCTTATGGAGCAGTTTAAGTACACCAATGTTCATCAAGTTCCCAAATTTGAGAAGGTTGTCATCAACCGCGGTTTGGGTGAAGCTGCCCAAAACGCCAAGTCCCTTGAAGCTTCTCTAGCCGAAATTGCCACGATTGCTGGTCAAAAGCCCGTTGTCACCAGAGCAAAGAAGGCGATCGCTGGTTTCAAATTGCGTCAAGGAATGCCCGTTGGGATGATGGTCACTCTGCGCCGCGACAAGATGAACAACTTTTTGGATCGTTTGATTAACTTCTCACTGCCACGTATCCGTGACTTTCGCGGTGTCAGTCCCAAGAGCTTTGATGGACGCGGCAACTACACCCTCGGTGTCCGTGAGCAACTTATCTTCCCCGAAATCAGCTACGACAGTATTGAGCAAATTCGGGGGCTTGATATTTCCATCATTACCACTGCTAACACGGACGAAGAAGGACGTGCGCTCCTGAAAGCAGTTGGTATGCCCTTTAGAGAATCATAAGTAGATCGAATTAGGAGATAAGGATGGCTACCAACGACACCATCTCGGATATGCTTACCCGCATCCGCAATGCCACACTCGCAAAGCATCAGACCACTGCAATCCCTGCAACTAAGATGACTTTGAGCATTGCCCGAGTGATGAAACAAGAAGGTTTTATTGCAGATTTTGAAGAAACAGGCGAAAGTATCGACCGCGCCTTGGTGGTTGCCCTCAAATATGAAGGCAAAAACCGTCAATCGATTATCAAGCGCCTCAAGCGCGTTAGTAAGCCTGGTTTACGGGTTTACTCCAACTCCAAAGAATTACCCCGTGTATTAGGTGGGATCGGCATTGCGATCATCTCCACCTCCAGAGGAATCATGACCGATCGCGAAGCCCGTAAACAGGGAGTCGGCGGTGAAGTCCTTTGCTATATCTGGTAATTCAGCAATTAACATCACAAGCAACGGAAAACAGATATGTCTCGTATTGGAAAACGTCCCATTCCTCTGCCTCCCAAGGTTGCGGTCACGATCGCAGGGCAAGAGGTAACAGTAAAAGGACCGAAAGGTGAACTCAAGCGTTTATTGCCAACGACTGTAGAAGTTCTGCAAGAAGAAAGCAACCTGATTGTCAACCGTGCCAATGAATCGCGTCCTGCAAGGCAACAGCATGGTTTGTTCCGCACCCTTGTTGCCAACATGGTCGAAGGTGTCTCCACTGGCTTTAAGCGCCGTTTAGAGATTCAAGGTGTTGGTTATCGGGCTAACAAGAACGGTAATAACATTGTCCTTACCGTTGGCTATAGCCACACTGTGGATATTGTGCCTCCTGAGGGAGTTACCCTTGATGTGGAAGATGCCACTGGCAAGCTAGTTCCTCAAGGGACATTTATCTCTGTCAATGGCATTGACAAAGAAGTAGTTGGGAATTTGGCAGCCAAAATCCGTGCCGTGCGTCCGCCTGAAGTATACAAAGGTAAGGGCATTCGCTACTTTGGTGAATTTGTCAGACGTAAAGCTGGTAAGACTGGTAAGAAGTAAAGTACAGAATTGAGATAGTTACGAATTAGGTAATCAAAAATGAGTGTCAGTCGTAGACAATCAACTATAAGTCGCCACAAGCGCATTCGCAAAGGACTCTCAGGTACATCTGAGCGTCCTCGGTTATCAATTTATCGTTCCAACAATCACATTGTCGCTCAGGTAATTGATGACGTATCGCAGCATACCCTTGTCGCCGCATCGACTCTAGAATCAGAAGTTCGCGAAAGCCTTAGCTCTACTGCTAATTCCGACGCTTCGACTAAAGTGGGTACTCTGATCGCTGAAAGGGCGATCGCCAAGGGCATTACCCAAGTGGTATTTGATCGTGGTGGTAATCTTTACCACGGAAGAGTCCAAGCTCTCGCTGAAGCTGCCCGCGAAGCAGGTCTCGATTTTTAAGCAATGAATCATTCAGTTAATCAATAGATATAACAACTATGGCTAAGAATAGAGAATCCAGACCAGGTGGTGGTCGCGACGGCGACAGTGGCGATAATCGCGATGAAAAGCGCAAGGGCAAACGCGAAGGTAAAAAAAATGACCGCGCCCGTACTGAAAAAGAATCAGAATGGCAAGAACGGGTTGTCCAAATTCGCCGCGTAACCAAGGTTGTTAAGGGTGGTAAAAAGCTCAGTTTCCGCGCGATCGTGGTGGTTGGCAATGAAAAAGGTCAAGTCGGTGTTGGTGTCGGCAAAGCTGCTGACGTGATCAATGCTGTTAAAAAGGGGGTTGCCGATGCCAGAAAGCACGCGATCGATGTTCCTTTGACCAAGGCTAGCTCCATTCCCCATCCGACCAATGGTATCGGCGGTGGCGCGAAGGTAATGATTCGTCCTGCTTCTCCTGGTACTGGCGTAATCGCTGGTGGAGCCGTCAGAACTGTATTAGAACTGGCTGGAGTCAAGAATATTTTGGCTAAGCAACTTGGTTCTAGCAGCCCTCTTAACAATGCCCGCGCTGCTATCAACGCACTTTCCACCCTAAGAACCTTTGGTGAAGTTGCGAGATCGCGTGGACTTACCCTTGAGCAGTTATTTAATTAATGCAATAACGGCGTGTAGCGCCGTTATTGTCAAAAGTGAAAAGGAAAAACTATGAGAATTGACGATCTTCAGCCTCAAGAAGGCTCTCAGCATCGCAAGCGCCGTTTAGGGCGTGGTATTGCCGCAGGGCAAGGTGCTAGTGGTGGTTTTGGTATGCGTGGTCAAAAGTCTCGTTCAGGTCGTCCCACCAGACCTGGCTTTGAAGGTGGTCAAATCCCTCTTTATAGACGAGTACCCAAACTTAAACATTTTACAATTGTTAATCCTAAGCACTTCACAATTGTTAATCTTGATCAATTGAGTAGCTTACCTAGTGGCGCTGAAGTAACTCTTGAATCCTTAATGGGCGCAGGAATTATTACTCAAAATGATGGAGTTTTAAGGGTCTTAGGTCGTGGTGAAGTTAATGTAGCGTTGACTGTACGCGCTCACTCTATAACTGCATCGGCGAAAGCTAAGATCGAAGCTGCTGGCGGTACTGTAGAAGCTGCCTAACTGTCAAGAGAATATGGGGCGGAGCGCTTTGCGTTTCGCCCCATATTCTCTTTTTTTGTTTTTTAGGTAAGGGGCTTAATCCCCTTGTTTATCGACATAGCTTTACAATATTTGAATATCTTCAGGTTGGGCGATCGCCTAGACCAATTACTAGCTTGAGGTAAGTATGGTTGTTAGTAAGGGAAAAAATCCCACCGCACAGGAAACTTTTTTGCAAATGGCTCAAGCCGCAGGGCTGAGGGGTCGTTTGTTGGTAACTGTGGGTGTATTGATATTAGTTAGGCTGGGAATTTATTTGCCATTGCCAGGGGTGGATCGTTTACGATTTACCGAAATTGTTAGAAATAATGCCGTAGTTAATTTTTTAGATATTTTTTCTGGTGGTGGCTTGTCATTGCTAGGAATTTTTGCCCTAGGTATTTTGCCATTTATTAATGCCTCGATCATCATGCAGTTGATGACCTCGGCATTGCCCACCTTAGAAAACTTGCAAAAGAACGAAGGCGAGGCAGGTCGCAGAAAAATTTCTCAATATACCCGTTATGTTGCCTTTGTTTGGGGTCTGATCCAAAGTTGGGGCTTGAGTGTTTGGGTACAAAATTCGGGTGTGTTGTCTGAGGCTAGTTCTAACTGGATTACGATCAGCGATGGTCGGGTAATTTTCTCTAGCTTTATCTTTCAGACTACCGTTGCTCTTGCCGCAGGCTCGATGTTTGTGATGTGGGCGGGCGAACTAATTACTGAAAAAGGTGTGGGCAATGGAGCCTCATTGCTGATCTTTATTAGTATTGTGGCTAACTTGCCTGCCTCTCTGGGCGACACGATCGCCCTCGCCCAAAAAGACAGCTCGCGAGTTGGTGGCGTAATCCTGCTATTGATCATCTTTTTGGTGATGATTGTGGGGATCGTGTTTGTGCAGGAAGGAACCCGCAGGATTCCGATTATATCGGCGCGGCGCCAAGTGGGGCGTAAGCTCTATCGTGAGCAAGCTTCTTACTTGCCCCTGCGCCTAAATCAAGGCGGCGTTATGCCGATTATTTTCGCTTCGTCAGTATTAATTTTGCCAGCGTATCTCAGCCAAAGCATTAATAACGAGGTGTTTGTGGCGATCGCTAGTTGGATGTCTCCCAGCGGCGCAGGGCATATTCCTGTTTATATGGTGCTAATTCTCGGATTTAGCTTTTTCTACTCGACCCTAGTTTTAAACCCCATCGAGCTATCCCAAAACTTGAAAAAAATGGGTAGCAGTATTCCCACGGTTCGCCCAGGCAAAGCTACCTCTGACTATATTAGTGGAGTTGTCAACCGTTTGACTTTGCTTGGTTCGGTATTTTTGTGCGCAATCGCGATTATTCCGAGCGCTTTGGAAAAGGCTACAGGGGTATCGACTTTTAGCGGCATTGGCGCGACCTCATTGCTGATCTTGGTGGGTGTGGCGATCGAAACATCTAAGCAAATCCAAACCTATGTAATTTCGCAACGTTATGAAGGGATGGTGAAACAGTAATGCCCAGAGTTATTTTGATGGGTCCTCCTGGGGCTGGCAAAGGAACACAGGGAGAGATCCTTGCTTCTGAGTGGCAAGTGCCTAAGATTGCTCCTGGGGATATTTTTCGAGCTGAAATTAAGCAACAGAGCGATTTAGGGCTGAAGGTCAAGGCTTACAGTGATTCTGGAAGGTTAGTACCCGATGAGGTCGTAATTGAAGTGATTGAAGCGCGATTACGTCAACCTGACACCGCATCGGGCTGGATCCTAGATGGATTTCCTCGCACCGTTGCTCAGGCGGAGGCACTAGATAGCCTGTTATCTGAAATCAACCAGCCCTATGACTCGGTGATCAATCTGGATGTACCTGACCAGTTTTTGATTGAACGTCTCAAGGCAAGGGCGATCGAGCAGGGGCGGGCTGATGATACCGAAGAAGTAATTGCGAATCGGCTAGAAGAGTACAATGCTAAAACTAGACCTCTGCTAGAATTTTATGGAGATAAAGTGCAGCAGATCGATGGTAAACCACCGATGCCAGAAGTGACTGAAGCTATCAAAAAGTTTCTGACATAGTGAGAAATCATTGATGGCGCGGCTTTGCCGCGCCATCAATGTAACGATATAGAACACACAATAAAAATTTGGAGAATTTGTTTGTCTAAAGAAGATTCCATTGAAATGGAAGGAACTGTCACAGAGTCCCTTCCCAACGCCATGTTTCGAGTTGATCTCGATAACGGATTTAATGTACTTGCCCATATTTCAGGTAAGATTCGCCGCAACTACATCAAAATTCTGCCAGGCGATCGTGTCAAAGTTGAGCTAACTCCCTATGACCTTACCAAAGGAAGAATTACTTACCGACTTAAAAATCAAGGCGGCAGTAAAAGATAAAACTAAAAAAGCACTCCATGATGGAGTGCTTTTTTAGTTTTATTCCTTTTCCATTCAAGAATTAGTGGCGCGGCATTTCTAGCAGTAAGTAGCTAGGCTTAATTAAAAGCCAAGGATTATCGTTGCGGCGCGAAGCGCCGCAACGTCTAATTTCTCAATGGGAAGGGAGTAGCTACTTACAGCGATCGCATAGCAAACTCAGTTGCAGAAAGAACTCCAGCAGGTTGAAAGCTGGGTTATGGTTTCAGTAAAATCATGACGCGGTTAACCGCTTCTTGCACAAATACTTTGAGAAACTCATCGCGGCGATTTAGTTGAAACTGCCGCTGTACCACTTCTGCAATACCGCCATCCCCCCAATCGCGATCGCGACTGAAATACTCAATAAAACTTTTACCAGCGATTCGCGTGAGATAAGCAGCCGTGACGGACTGAATTGTCGCTTTGAGAACTAATCCCACCATAGTTACCGAAATTACGGTACTGACAATTTGGACTACACCTTTGACAATTCCCAAACTAACCAATGTCCGAGTGAGGGAACTGGCTAACTCTTTACCACGTTCAATATTGATATCGCAGCCATAAACCTTCCCAATTTCCACAACCATCTGGGCATTGATTGCGGCAGTCGCCAACATATCGACTACTGGCAAAGGTGTGGCAAAAACCACGCCCACCACCAGCCATTGAAATTTTTCGACTACTTTATCCGCTTCTGCTTGCTGCTGTTGCGCGAGAGCTTCTCTAGTTGCAGTGGTGAGACTCTGCGATCGCAGCAAAACGTTATCGGCAACCAGTTCATCGCCTTCATAGCTAAAAATATCGAGAATCCGACTTAGCAATGGCTGAAGCTTGGGTTTGGGCTGCACGATTTCGCCAGATTCCAGAGCCACAGCCCTTGGACTCGCCGAAATTGCTACTACATCTTCAGGAACAATAAAATCTAAAACCCGCGATCGCAAACTGGTATGGATAATTTCACGGGCTTCTTTAGTAAGTAAATCAGTTTTATTAAAAGCCAGAATTGTCCGTTTACCTATTTCCGACAGAGCTTTGAGAATTTCATACTCAGACTTACGGATGTCATCATCCACTACAAATACAATTAAGTCGGCTTCGGTAGCAATTTGTCTGGCTTCCTGTTCGCGATCGCTGCCTAAGGCACTAGCTTCCAAAATTCCAGGACAATCGGTAATCTGAATCGGAACATCAAGCTTGGGAAATCGCACAGGCGCGTAGGTTTTACCTAGTTGAGTCGTTCCCATCGTTGCCCCAACCATACCTCGACCTTTTAAATCATCATCTGATAAATTTAATAATCCATTCACTAAAGAAGTCTTGCCTGCGGAGCCAACGCCAAATACAACCAGTCTTAGCTCCTGACGAATAAAATTCTGTTTTAACTGTTCGGTCTGCTCAGACAGCGATCGCCGCATCACCTCATCTTGGATTTGCTGCACCTGTTGTTCTAGTGCTTCGAGACTATCTTGAGCCGCTTCGATCTTGTCAGTTGGCGCTTGGGGGATTGGTAAAGGTTTGGCTGGGTCTGCTTGAAATAGGAGTAGATATCGCCAAATAATAAAAAATAATCCTGCGAGTAATCCCATCACCAACAGCACCACAAATCCGCCCAAAATCGGCGAAGAAGTCGCCACAAGTTGATAGATCTGAATAATGCGATCCAGTAACGGAACCACAAAGGAAATAACTAGCCCAGCACTGCCTAAAACCAGTAGCGATCGCACCCAAGGGAATCTACTTTTCATATATTTCAGTTTTAGGTTTGGGATTTTCGGCACCTTCGGCGCGGAAAATCCCAAACCTAAGTGGCGGCAAATTAAGGCTAAAGTAGAACAAGCATACACCTTAAACTTGCAGCGCATTATTGTCCCGCCATGTCCTACGATCAGCCTCGCATTGCTAAAGTCCACCGCAAAACTGGCGAAACCGATGTCACGGTCGCTCTAAATCTTGATGGTACTGGCAAGGGCAGTATCAATACTGGTATTCCCTTTCTCGATCATATGTTGCATCAGATTTGCTCCCACGGACTGATTGATCTCGACATCCAAGCGACTGGGGATTTGCACATTGACGATCATCACACCAATGAAGATGTGGGAATTGTATTGGGTCAAGCTTTAGGACAAGCTTTAGGCGATCGCAAAGGCATTGCTCGATTTGGGCATTTTGTAGCTCCCCTTGATGAGTCCCTAGTGCAAGTTGCGTTAGACTTTTCGGGTCGTCCCTATTTGGTTTACAGCTTAGTTATTCCTAATCAGCGTGTTGGCACTTACGACACCGAGTTAGTCCGCGAGTTTTTTCAGGCTGTAGTCAATCACGCGCAGATGACTTTACATATTCGCCCCTTAGAGAGTGGCAATTCTCATCATATTATCGAAGCTAGTTTTAAAGCCTTTGCTCGCGCTTTACGCATGGCGGTAGAAATTGATCCGCGCCGCGCTAGCGTAATCCCTAGTTCTAAAGGAATTTTGTAAAAAACAAAGAAAGCGTTGCGAAGCAATGCTTTCTTTGTTTTAAGAATTGAGAGTTGGCGCGTCGCGCCAACTCTCAATTCTTAAAGGGTCTGCACATTCTTTTTAATCTCTTGACGAGTTTGCAAAAGTTTTTTGCCTAAGTCTGTAACATCCAGATGTTGGGTCAAATCAACTGAATATTTCCCATACTCACTGGCGCGAACGATGTCGCTAATCCGTCCCAGCTTTGTCGAAATTAATTTTAAATCTCTCAAGTGCCTCAGCTCTTCGCCGACTTTTTCAGGTACAAAGCAGTCGTAATTAGTCTGTATTTCTAAATGCTTGTAAAGTTGATCAATTTTTTCGTAATCTTTCTCTGTGATCAGGAAGTTATACATAAAAGCTTGCATCTCTTCTAAATTCTTTTGTTGCTTTGCTAGTTGTTCTAACTGCTGTGATTGAAGATCGTCAATCTGCTCTTTTTGTTTATTTACTTCCTGATCTAGCTCCTTGAATTTAGCGGTGATCCCTCCACCTGTGGAAACACCAAAATTTTCTAACCGATTGAGTAAATTGGAGTTGAATAACAAAACGAGAGCAATCAGCGCCAAATCTCCTGCTTCTAGCTTTTTGGGCTGTTTGGCTTTGTCAGTGGTAATCATGGGACTGATTAAGCTAAAAAACATATAAGACATGGTGAGGAAGGAAATAACCTTAACTCCCCAGTTGCCCAAGCTTGAGCGATCGCCTAATTGATTCTTCTCAAATTCCCCAGTACTCATAAACACCTGACTAATTACAAACTCGCTATAATTAAAACCTAAAACAAGAAGATATCCTGCCGCCGATAAATTTTAATTCTTAGCGATCAATTTTGATAGATCCGCTCCAACGCAGTGCTATGCCGTCTTCGCTTGTGATGTCAACTTACAGCCAGCAGTTCATTAAGCTTATTTTTCAGGTTTGGGGATGCCATAAGGGGATTGTAGACTTCTCCTGCGTAGGGTTGCCAAACATAATTAGGGCTAAAGGGACGAAATACTGGCGATGTTCCTAGTTCTTGTTCCATTGTTTCTGCTAAAACCAGTCCTGAAATAGATAGATCGAATGATTCTTCGATAAGCTCACTGTAAGTCCTAAATTCGTCAACCTCAACGCCTACTGGCGCATAACGGAATGGGGGAGCAAATCGTAGGGACTGATAGAGCAAGATACCTAACTCGGTCATTAAGTAAGCACTTTCAGGGCTGTCTATTCCCACTTCGCTAAGATTATTGGGTGAAACTCGACACCACCAATTTTCTTCTATGTCTTGGAATATGTCTGTGCGACATTGACATTGGCGACCATTTGATAGCAGTCATGATATTCCCTCAAAATGTTCAGCGAATTTATGGACTTTCTTCTTATCAGAGCCACATTCTGCTGACAAACTAAATATCCATGCCATTTTCATAGACTTCTATGGTTTGTGTATTTCACTAATCAACCCTTTCCCAATATTTTTGGGGGTTTGCCAATGCCGCCTCATACTTTTCTAGAGCCATTGTAACTCTTGGCATGATGCTAACGTGAGTTGGGCTATCTTGGACTGCCTGTAGATCTCCAGTGATCATGCTGTCATCATTAGGTCTAACGCCCAGCAGTCTGGCACTTTGTCCTATTTTGGGTTTGCCGTTTTGTTCTGCCATGCCCCGAAGAGCGAACTTGACAAAATAGTTCTCAATATGTGAACATAGTGCTATGGTTTAGTAAAATATCTAAAAAATGAGGTTAATCTCAATTAAAACTCTGAAAGAAGATTATGTAAAATTCCCACCAGATATACAAGAAGCGGCTTTAGACTGGTATACAGTTGTTAAGGCTGCTAACTGGAAAAGTCTAATTGAAATAAAGGAAACTTATGATAATTCCGTTGATAAGGTAGGCAATTTCTTAGTTTTTAACTTAAAGAGCTACCGATTAATTGTTGGATACAACTTTGAAAAACAAATAATCTATTACAAGTACTTTCTGCCTCACAAAATATACGAACTAGGAAAATGGAAAGATGATCCACAATTCAAAAAATAGCAAAAATTAGTTTAATTAGAAATGGGAGGATATCAACCTCCCGCATAGCATAGAAAAAGATACGTATTTTAAATGAAAGAAATAAACCAATGACCACACTATTGAATACAAGAGTCTACGGTTCACTGTTAGAAAAATATCAGCCTAAAGCGATCGCTTCTGAATCTGAGTATCAGAAATCTCTTGATGCGATCAACGACTTGATGGCTAAGGGCGAAGATTTATCACCAGAAGAAAGTACTCTTTTGGAAACATTGGCAATTCTAGTCGAATCCTATGAAGAAATCGAATTTCCAATCCCCACTTCTTCACCTCGTAATATTTTGCTGCATTTGATGGAGGTGCGATCGCTTAAACAAGTTGATTTAGTCAAGGTGATTGGCTCTAAGGGAGTTGTGTCAGAGATTTTGAGCGGTAAGCGAGCCATCAGTAAGTCACAAGCAAAGGAATTAGGTGCATTTTTTCATGTTTCTCCCGCATTATTTATTTGACAATAGGTTATGCAAGCGGAGCGTAACGCACAAATAATTAGTATTAAATGGGTGCGTTACATTTCATGAACGCACCCTACAAGATCGGCGATCATACTGTCATCGATTATAACAACTAACAAACTCTCTAAAAACCCAGCCCCAAGTCTTGTAGATACCTTCATAATAACCACCTACTAAGACCCAAGGACGACCTTGCGCATCATAAGTTTTTTTATGTATATAAACCTCTCTGCCATTACGTAAAGCATTAATGATTTCTCCATTTGGGCTGTCACGAACGTTAAGAGGAGTTCCAGTAGGATCTGTTACTTGACAAACTCTTTCTGCTTTAACTGGTTGACTAATCACCATAGAAGCCAAAGCAGACAGCGAAAACATCACAACGCTTCTAATTTTCATGTCTTCGTTCCTAAATAGGATAATATCAGACTCTATCTATCTCTTTACAGATGGAATCTGATGGCAGCATAACGGCGTAATTGAGCGGCAATAAATCGCCTCTCAACTCAGCACTAAAATCTCTAATATTGTCCCCTCCAATGATGTGTTATGCCCTGATCGCTTAATTATTATTTATCATTGCGATCGCCGATGGCGCAGCCTCAGCAAGGTTTTTGACTAATCCCCTTCACTGTGGATCTGTTGATCTGCACAGATGATGTGAGCAAGAAGAAGGAGGCTGTAATTCATTTGAATTTCAGATTAGCTTGTTTTCTGTAGGCATAACTTCTTGTTTTAGGTTACTTACAAACTCGCCAGTGGCGAGTTTGTAAGTAGTTAGCGCGGCGAAGCCGCGCTATCAAAGAATTGTTACTTCATCCATTCAGTATGGAAAAACTCACCTCTAGGCTTATCAGTACGCTCGTAAGTATGAGCGCCAAAATAGTCACGTTGAGCTTGAGTCAAGTTCTGGGGCAAGCGATCGCGTCTGTAACTATCGAAATAGTCGAGGGACGCACTAAAAGCTGGCACAGGAATACCCAATTGGGCGGCGGCAATTATCACCTTGCGCCAAGCCAACTCTTTGGTGAGAATGGTTTGCTTGAAGTCAGGATCGACTAGCAAGTTAGACAAATTAGGGTTGCGGTGAAAAGCTGCCTTGATCTTGTCAAGGAAAGCGGCACGGATAATGCAACCACCTTTCCAAATACGGGCGATCTCACCGAGATTTAGCTCATAGCCAAATTCTTTGGAGGCTGCACCCAAAAGCGCCATCCCTTGGGCATAAGAGCAAATCTTGGAACAGTACAGCGCATCACGAACCGCATCAATAAATTCTTGGCGATCGCCTTCATATTTGCCAGTCGTAGCTGTGGTTAGCACCTTGGCAGCTTCCACGCGCTCTGCCTTGAACGAAGACATGACCCTTGCAGTCACCGCCGCGATCATTGTGGGGATCGGCACACCAAGATCAAAGGCACTTTGGACAGTCCATTTGCCAGTCCCCTTTTGACCTGCTGCATCCATGATCTTGTTTACTAGCGCATCGCCAGTCTCGTCATCAAGCTTCGAGAAAATATCGGCAGTGATATCAATTAAATAGGAATCAAGCTCAGAGGTGCGCCAGGCGGTAAATACTTCATGAAGTTCGGCAGCAGTCAAGCCCAGCCCATTACTGAGCAAGTCATAGGCTTCGGCGATCAACTGCATATCGCCATACTCAATGCCGTTATGCACCATCTTCACATAATGCCCCGCACCGCCTTTGCCGATGTAAGTAACACAAGCGCCGTCATCGACTTGAGCGGCAATTTTGGTGACGATTGGCTCAATTTCCGCATAGGCGGACTTTTGGCCACCTGGCATCATGCTAGGACCATTGAGAGCGCCTTCTTCGCCGCCGCTCACGCCCATACCGATAAACTTGAGATTGATCGCCTCAAGTTCTACGGTGCGGCGCTCAGTGTCGCCATACAGCGAGTTACCACCATCAATGACAATATCGCCTTCTTCTAGGTGAGGCTTCAGTTCTGCAATCACGGCATCCACTGGTCCGCCAGCTTTGACCATAATCAAAATTTTGCGGGGACGCTCTAGGGATGCGACAAAATCGGCGATCGTAAATGCGCCTTTAAAATTTTTGCCAGCGGCACGAGTAGCCAAAAATTTGTCAGTTTTATCGCGACTCCGGTTATACACACTCATCGAAAATCCATTGCGCTCAATATTTAGAGCGAGGTTTTCACCCATTACCGCTAAGCCGATCAGTCCAAAATTTTGCTTATCAGATGTCATACAATCCTCTATCTCCGTTAAGTCACCAGCAAGGGTGCAATTAATACTAATTCACAAAAGTGTGACTACACTTTTGTGAATTGAAAACAAAACCCAGTATGGTTTTTTAAATCAAGAAGTGGCGTAGCCACTTCTTGATTTGGTATAACGTATGTTAATGGTTGATTTAACGGGGATCGCAAATCCTTTGTAAATCCTTAACACCAATTTACAAAAGTGTTGTCACACGTTTGTAAATTAAAAACCATACCTAGCATGGGTTTTTAGACAAAGAAATGGCTTCGCCATTTCTTTGTTTGGAATTTACGCGCCATCAACAATTTCACGGTGTAGCCCTTAGTTTAAAATTGCTACAACAAAAACACTAGACAAATTGGTACTGCTTTGATTGCTGTTTATCCAGGTAGCTTCGACCCGATCACCTTTGGACATCTTGACATCATCAAACGCGGCAGTCATCTGTTTGACAGCGTGATTGTGGCTGTTTTGCGAAATCCTCACAAAACGCCATTGTTTACGATGGAAGAGCGAATGTTGCAAATTCGCGAAGCTACCAGCAACCTCAAAAATGTGGATGTGGATACCTTTACAGGCTTGACGGTTACTTATGCTCACTTAAAAAATGCACAGGTATTGATCAGAGGATTACGCGCTGTGTCGGATTTTGAATTGGAATTGCAAATGGCACATACCAACAAGACCCTTGCTAATGATATTGAAACGGTATTTCTATCGACTTCCAATGAATATAGTTTTTTGAGTAGTAGTGTGGTTCGGGAAATTGCTCGTTTTGGTGGAGAGATTGGGCATCTGGTCACTCCTGAAGTGGCGATCGCCCTCAGGCAAAAGTTTCATTGTTAAAACCCAAAAAGCGAGTGGCGGCGCTTCGCGCCGCCACTCGCTTTTTGGGTTAAGGAAAATGTAAAGTTTTGCCTGAACTAGGATCAAACCCATAAATTTTAGCTAGATCAAGTTTCCAAAAACTGCGATCGCCAATTTGCCAATGCTGCTCTAACCCCACATCAGCCGAAACCCTCGCCCTAATCTCTACCGCATCATCGCCATTATTTACCCTCAGCAACACAATCATTTCTGAACCAAGCGCCTCGACTAACTCCACCGTTCCCACGATATCGGCATAATCAGCCTTGGCTGGCTGTAAATCTTCAGGACGAAAGCCTAATGTAAAAGCGCGATCGCAACCAATTTCAGGGATTGAAAATTGTTCAGGGGAAATCAATCTCAAAATTCCCTCTCCACTTAAATTTCCATCTTTGTCTATGAATACAGGCAAAAAATTCATGGGCGGAGAACCCATAAACCCTGCCACAAATTGATTTGCTGGCTTCCGATAAATATTTAAAGGCGTGTCAACTTGCTGAATATCACCCTTATTTAGCACCACAATGCGATCGCCCATCGTCATTGCCTCAACTTGATCGTGGGTCACATAGATCGTGGTCACTTGCAACCGCTTTTGTAATTGCACAATTTGCGAACGGGTGTCACTGCGTAGCTGAGCATCAAGGTTTGAGAGCGGCTCATCCATCAAAAAAACCTGTGGATTCCGCGCGATCGCCCTTCCGAGAGCAACTCGTTGTTTTTGACCGCCTGACAGTTCCTTGGGCTTGCGCGATAGCAAATGCGAAATTTGCAAGGACTCAGCCACCTGCTGCACCCGATTGTCAATTTCGGCGCGTTGCTTTTGATTGGCTGCCGCAAACCAAGCGAGTCGGGTGAATACCGATAACTTTGGCGATCGCTGTCTCCGCAAACCAAAGGCAATATTGTCATACACGGTCATGTGGGGATAGAGGGCATAGCTTTGGAAGACCATCGCAATGTCCCGCACCTTGGGCGGTAAGTGATTGATCTGGCGATCGCCCAAATAAATAGAGCCGTCACTAACTTCTTCGAGTCCCGCGATCAGTCTTAATAATGTGCTTTTACCGCAGCCCGATGGACCCACTAAAACCATAAATTCGCGATCGTTGACCTCCAACTCAATATCCTGAAGGACAACATTCTGACCAAATTTTTTAGTAACGTTACGCAAGCGTACAGGAGCCATCGCCAAGTATCTCAACCAATTAATTTCTTTAAGTATCGAAGCTAAAACCCAATCAAGCCCTGTGGCGATCGCTGCGCTTGCGCCACAGGGCTTGATTGGGTTTATATTTAACTGCACTTCGCTATTTAATCTTAATTCACAAGCGCCGCAACCCTAATCCTTGGTTTTTCGCTGACGTAATAATTTAGAAGCGTTGCTCTGCAACGCTTCTAAATTATTATCGAACTATATCTAAAAACAAACCTCGCTGTCCCCACAGCATCCACACCCCGCCGATCGCCATAAACGCCAATACAATTTGGCGAAACTGTTGCGGACTCATGCGACTAAGCAAATACTTACCGACTAGATTGGCAGGGATAGCAGCACAGCCGATCGCCAAACCCGCCACCACCTGTTCCCGCGACATTGCCGAAAAAGCACCATAGGTAATAATCTTGACTAAATGAATAATCACCACATGGGTAGCTTTAGTCGCTAGCATCTGTTCCTTGACTAGCCCATATTTCAAATAAAAAGGATTAAGTACAGGTCCCGTAGTCCCCACTAGCCCTGACACAAAGGCTTTCAAAAATCCAGCAGGCATAATGTGCCAAGCCTTGAGTTCAAATTTAGGTTCAGATAAATATTGATTTGCTTGCGCAACTTCTGTCGCCATTGCCAAATTCTCTTTGGGAACAGTTTCTTTTTCCAGCAGAAATAAGACCGCGCTCACAATTAAAAAAATACCGATGACTAGCTGCAACCAATCTAAATGAATTTGCGTAAAGGTATAAGCACCCAAAAAAGATCCCAAGATTGCCGATGGCGCATACCAAGCCGTGAGTTCCCAATTAATGCTGCGCCAAAACAAAACCACTCTATGGGCATTGCCCAAGAACATTCCAATGGTAATCACAGGCGGGACAGCACTTGCGCCCATAAGTAAATTGACAAGCGGGATCAAAATGAAAGGGCTGCCACCGCCAGCGAGGGTACTGACAACCCAAGCAAAAAAGCTAACCCCGCTCAGACACACCGCTAGCATTACTTCTGACATGGACATGATTCTCCCTGAATGACTGGAGCTGCGCCGTAAAATAAGGAGCCCATTTTTGATGACACAGCGACATCGTGCCATCAAAAATCTGATTCTCTAAGTAGCTCGGCATAAGTAAACTAAAAACCCAGAAGGTTGTGCCGCCCG
>MNZA01000248.1 GCA_001873375.1 Oscillatoriales cyanobacterium CG2_30_44_21 | reverse complement strand
CTTGATAGCATATGTTTTATTAGAACTAGTAGAGATACCAAAAGAGTTTGGCTGTAAGATGTTAGATAAACTGAGGTATTTACAAGCATTCATGAGTGAGAATATCAGTTATGTACATTGGTTTAGAAAGATAGTGGCTTTAAGCTGAAATCATGCTTTCTACAGGAATACTGTGTCTACTTTTAGGATAACTTCATGTCTGATTCAACACTTCTGAGTCAGCACAAAGCGCTGTAAGTAACTCAAAATAATTAAAACCCAAAACCAGACATTGTTCCGCCCGCGTAGCGGGCGGAACAATGTCTGGTTTTTAGGCTTATGTCTAGCTACTTAATATCCTTAACGGTTTGGGTAAAGTCTCCCAAAGTTTTGATGCTAAATTACAGCCGCTCAAGATTATTGATCAGTTAGATCAATGGGAGCATCTCAATTAGGCGCTGAGTAAATATACTTAGGAGAATAGAAATAGCCATTGAGATAAGCGCAGCGATGTTTCAAAACTTGAGCGACATTGTTTTGATTCCACTGAGCGCCCGAAATCTTGACCCGACGACCAATCTGCTTAATCATCGATTCAACCGAGCCTGAGCCGATGGTAATCCCCTGTTGCTGTAAATAACCATACTCAGGAATACGATGACGATGATTGCGTAAATAAGCCAGAAAATTGATAGCGCGTTTGAATTTACAACCTGCAAATAAGACAATCGCCTGCTCAACATCACCTTGCCAGAGCAAATCTTCCGCTTTGCTGAGACAACGTAAAGAACCACCAACGTTGTAAAGATGTTCTTTCAGATGATACCAGTCAAGTATTTCAAACCTTTACTCTGATGGTGCTATGGCTGCAAATAAATTCCAGATCCCGTCATGCCCATCGCCAAGACAAGAGAATATTTCCGATAATGGTTGTTTTTGTACCCATTCAACCAAACCTTGATTATCGAGAAAATAGGCGGCGATTGTCCCTTGTGCATTTACAGCTTTGTAGTCTTTCCACTGACTATGATCCTTTCGCGGTTCGTAATCTCACCTTACCGCCATCCAGACTCATTTCTTCCACTGTTTCGGTGATTGTCACCTCTGGAAATTCCTGCTTTTGTCCCACTGCTTTTTTCGACAAAAAAATTCCCACGTTTGGACTTACGTTTTCCAGCATTTGCTCTCGCACAGCTATTTCTATGCCTTCTGGCGTTTTCAATTGCTCAACATCTTTTACTTCCGCATTACGATACAGGATTTCCGCTATCTCTCTGGTGCAGGCTTCCAGTCTTCCTTTTTCTTCGGGTGTCATTTCCTTAGTCAGGTTATTTTGTTCTCATCTTATCTCACTTTTTTCTTGAGTATTTATACTTAGTGCCAAATTGAGATGCTCCCATTCGGGAGTCTGTTCAGGCTCTGATAATAGCTCAAGACGTGGGTTTGTCACTACATTTACCTTTTACGAGTTTTGTAAAAATTAAGGTGATTTCTTTGGACTCACCTTAACATTACAATTAAAATAATTTAGAGTTTTTATCTGATCGCCTTTCTAAAAAACTAACCAAACAGCGATCGCTTACTCATCAAAAATTAAAGTTAGGTGATCACCATATTTACGATTTAGGTTGAATTTCAAATTCTGACTTGGAACGGTAAAAACAAACATCGAATTCAAGAAAAAAGTTGGTTTGACCAAGAATTAACGGGGCATTTGGGTTATTTGTCCAAGCAAACACTAATTTGACTGGTTCAAATCCTCCAATCTGAGCAACTAGAGAAAATGGTATTGCTTGCTGATTACCCAGATTACCTGTTAGTCGAAGGATAGCCTTGCGCTCATTCCATATGCTCCCTAACTGCAAACCAATCTCATAGGGCAAGACGTTAATCGTAGCGCCACTGTCCACTAACCCAATTGTTTCAACTACGCGATCGCTTTGCCTTAAAACCAGTGGCACTCTTGGGAGGCTGTCAAATTCGTTTTGGCTGGGGCTAGTGGTGGAATACTTAAAGCGCATAGATTATTGATGAGTTGTGTCTGACTGTTTAAGTGCTTCCATTAAAATCGCACCAGCGCCAAACATATCGTAAGGGGTCGGTAGGTCATAGGTTTTAAATGGTTCGATTGGCGTAATGTCTTCAGCAATATCCAAGTCTTCTACAAGCACCCGAATTAGTTTGAGCTTTTCGATGGAAGTAAGCCTTCGGGCTGCTGGAATTACTTCGGCTAATGTCATGTTAGTCTCTCCGTAGTCTGAGATCTTGTAATCCTAGTTTACTTCATCAAATGTGATCGCATTTCTAAAAAATTAACCAAACAGCGATCGCCTATTCATTCCCCACAACCAGCGATCGCCCACTCATCAAAAAAATTAAGTCAGAAAATCACTCTTCATCATCTTCAAATTTATTTGAGCCTGAATCATCTGAAATTAAGACAGGTTTGCCCATTGCTGATTCAATTTTATTGAGTATCATACGTTGACGAGATAACATGAAACCCTCAAAATCATCTTGTCTCAATGTGATTGGATCTATGTAATGTGTCACAAGAATAGCGTTCATATCTTCTTCATTAAGTTGAACATTTGGATGATTCTGAAGAAGATTCAAATAATCGCTTGGTGCTTTCGCACCGATAGTGCGATTGGCTTTAAAAGATATTGGAGTTTTATTAATTATCGAGTCATAGCGAGATGAAGGAATACCCTGTTTCACACACCAGTTTTTCGGAAAAATGTGATGAATATCAAGCTTACGCTCTTCCCAATCATTTTCATCAAGATCTTTAATGGTGATTTTCCAGAAAAAGTCCTTAGCTCCTTCTCTTTGCAGTAAAACACTAATTCCCTTATACGCTGCACTATTACGAGTGCGTAAAGTCTCTAAACGCATAGGTTGAAAGTTGGCATCTCGAATAGTTGAGGGTTCCCTATCGCTGCCTTCAATCCAATCCATAAGCTCTTGGATATCGAGAGCCATACGAGTCTCTACAGCGCCACCATATAACTCGCCGAGAATACCGCACCAAAACCAACGTGCAATTTTTTCGTAGACTTTATGTTCAAGCCAGCGATCTCCAAGGAGTGCCATCACTGCGGCTAATGGGACAAGTTGAGTCCGATAAGGGAGATCGTTGGTAGAGAAAAATGATTCTTGCCGCAAAAACTTAGCTGCCTTCCAGTAACCATCTATGAGCGGTTGTTTCCATCTTTGATAAGCATCTAGAGGCAATGACAAGACTGCTTCACGCTTAGCCGTGACCCCTGTTACTTGTTTTCCAGTTTTTCCAAAATTGATATCCTCCTTGCGTTTCTCCCAAGAGTTTAGGAGCGTTAGACCTTGCAAAAACTCGGTAGGTTGAATTTCTCGCAGCAAATTTTGTTTTCTTAAATGTGGTTGGATTCCTTCAATATTCTCTTGAGTATTACCAAACCACTCATCCCTCAAGTTAACGTTGTCAGCAGCATAAGTTGCTGTCATAAGTTCAAAAACGGTTAGAGGCTCCCCACCCGTATTAACCTTCTCAAATACAAGACAAACAGCCTCCTTTGTATTACTTTTACTCAGTTCTATGACTGGAAGATCATAATGTTTAAATACTTCAAGAACTTGTCCGCGAAATTCCATATAACGGGAGAACTTGTCGATATTATGCTTAATAAGCCCTCGTTCCCAAGCATCATGATCAAGAATTTGATTACAGGGAAAAAAGAAATTTTCATATTCTTTTTCAGGTGTGCTTAGATCAAGCTTGACATCTCGACCGAAATTTTCTCGCTGTATACGATCAGCGTCAATACTAATAATTGCACTTTCATAATTTTCTTTACCTAAAAGTGCCAACTCAATATCAATGTAGTAGTAACGTTCAATTAGTTTTTTCTTGGAGTCACGAGTTTTAACAGGTTCCTTAAACATGAGAACTTGAGTCAAGGATGTAAGTCTCTGCTGTCCATCAAGAATAAGCTTTTCTAACTTATTGGTGGTTACTTTGGTCAGATCTACACCCTCAACTGGTCTGGTTTTAAATTTGGCATCCCCTCCAGACTCTAAAAGCATAATTGCCCCAACAGGGAAGGCACGAGCAATGCTTACTAAAAGAGATCTGATATGTTCATCATCCCAAACCCATCCCCTTTGAAAATCAGGCAGTTGAATTTTGCCGTTTACGATATCCCCTAGTAATGTAGCGAGTCTTGTCTTTGTTGAGTCAAATGTAGACATATCAATATTTTTCTTAAAAACTTGAGATAATCTAATGTTAGCCTTAGCTGAACAGAATTTAACGAAAATTTGGAAACTGATGTTGACTAGCCTTAATCGTCATGCAGTAATTTGTTGATAATCAATCTCTGGAATACCTACCCTTTCCTTAGCGTGTTCAATTGTCATACTGCAAAGCTGACCATCCTCATCTAAATCCAACAAAGTATTCTCATCTAAATCCCGTGTTTCCGCAGGTGTTTTCTGAGAAAAGACGATGTAAAGAGTGTCAGTATCTGCAAAATATCTGATTTTCATGTTTCTAGCTCCTTGAAGTTTCTATCAAAAAACGCATTGTGAACTGTCTCGCCATCTTCCAAGAGGATAACCCGTAAATATCTACCCTCATTTTCCTCTATTTTCGCCCAACAGCGCCTACGTCCATCCTCCTGAGTCTCAACTTTTAAGGGATTAGCAATCGCTTTTGCAATCCATTCCAACTTTATACCAACGCGATCGGGTCTAAGCTGCATGGTTTTGAAATATTCTGTAACTTTCACTTATTTAACAATTTGACCCCAAAACGCCTCAATTTTGTAATGACTAGTCATGCACAACAACCGATTAACTTAGTTTTATTATAACTATTGACGAAGACGCGATCGCCATACTCATAGACCTGTTATCGAGCGATTTTATCCACAGCAATGATTACAACTAAAGGTTATGCTGCTTGACGATAAAGCTCGCGGGCGTAGTCTGTCCATGTGCCTTGTCCCCAATAGCGGAAGCAGCTTGTCTGGACTAACAGATTATAAAGTAAGGCTTGGCGATAGTCCGATCGCTTAGTTACTTCAGGATCAGCCGCTAGCAGTGAATCGTACTTTTCATGGAACTTTGCGCTAAGTTGGTTCATTGGTTCCAATACATTTTCATAACCATTGACCCAACTCATACTATTTGTCCACGAAGCGCCATCCATGTGGAATTGATGATCCTCTGCTTTTAATTCCGCGATCGCTTGTTCTACAGTTTCCGTACTAATGTTATGACCGCACTTGTGCCAAACCTTATGTTGCTGGACAGCTTGCACCTCAGGATAGTCAGCAGGATTCACTCCTGCTGCTTCAATCATTTCCAGATATTCAGTACCATTTAAACCAACGACACCCGCAGACTCTCTTCCATTGTGTTTAAGCTGATTCCATACCAAAGGATAGTCGCGAGGAAATTCATTCATCATCACACCGCCATTCTCACCATCGGCAATTTGGGTAACTAGTGATGGAACTTCGATATTCCCAATCAACTGCTTACCGCGTCCCTTTGCCTCATGGTATGGCTGCATTTGAGCAACTAACTTGGTGTCAGAGCCTTGAGTTTTAATCAGGCAAGTAATACTAATCGATTCACCTTGAGAATTTTTAGCAACGAGTCGATTGGGAATGTATTTTTGATCGTGATTGAGGTTTGAGCCATCCAGAATTTCTACAGAATGTTCTTGCACCATCAGCCAACGATAACCGCATTCTTTTAGGGCTTTGATGTATTCATAGAGCGTATCAGGATGATTGGGAAGGTGCATCTCAGGTGGTGAAAATCCCTTAACTCGTTTGAGGGCATCGACTCCAAAAATAGAAGCAAAATGACTCTGCCATGCTTGGATATGCAGCTTAATGTCGGGTATTGGTGTTGATGGAATTACGGCATGGCTCCACATCGTGCCTAACCATTTCACATAGGGCTGATATTGGCGATCGCAGGTAATTTTTTTGAGATTATCTAAAACATCATGGCGCTGCATTTGTTGCAAACCCCAGAGCAGATTGCCAGAATAGTCGAGCATGATGCGAGGGTTGCTGCCCTGAGCGACCAGTTTCGGGATAAACTCCCCCATGCGTCCATAGCACCAAACAAATACACCAGCATTGTGGTTATCGCCTTCGCCTTGATGCTCAAACATATGTTGCAAGTTACAGATCAACCCACCATTCGCACCTGCGGGAATAGTCGGCTGATGCATATGCAAGGCACAAGCGAAGGCGGCGGTAATCTGTCCTAGTTGTAAATTATTCTGAAATACTGGCGTATTTTCTAGCACGGCGCGACTAATTTCGGCTTCGTTACCGCAAATTGCTGGCAAGTCAGAGGTGACAAGGCTTGAGGGTGTGGGGGTAAGCAAAACTTGTAAAGCCTCAAAAATATTTTTTGTTAAAATCCACAGCTATTTTTGATCAAGCGAACCAAGAATAAATTTGAAAGCGTTGCTTCGCGACGCTTTCAAATTTATTCTTGGTTCGG
>MNZA01000069.1 GCA_001873375.1 Oscillatoriales cyanobacterium CG2_30_44_21 | reverse complement strand
CTATCCAAAGAAGTTAAAAAGCGTTGCCATACAACGCTTTTTAACTTCTTTGTACATTCTCTAATCTCCAAAGAAGTTAAAAAGCGTTGCCATACAACGCTTTTTAACTTCTTTGGAGATTAGAGAATGTACAACATCAAGAACAAAATAATCCAGACAATATCTACGAAGTGCCAATATATTGAGGCGGCTTCGATGCCAAAGTGACTGGTGCTGCTGTAATGTCCAGACTTTAGCGATCGCACCAATACTGTGCCAATCAGCGACAAGCCAATCATAACGTGCAAGCCGTGAAAGCCAGTCAGTACATAGAAAGTACTAGCAAATAGATTTGTGGTTAGGCTAAATTCTAAATGTTGGTATTCGTAAATCTGACCAGCAATAAAAATTGCGCCCATGATGAAAGTGCCAAGAAACCAAAGTTGCGCCGCTTTGACCTTATTTTCCTTAATCGCATGGTCAGCCTGATGGATTACAAAGCTACTCGATACCAGAATAATCGTGTTAATCGCTGGCAAAATTGTTTCCAGTTCAGGTGTGCCTTCTGGCGGCCATGAAGTGGCGACAGAACGGAAGGTTAAGTAAGCGGCAAACAATCCAAAGAACAGCATTCCTTCAGAAACGAGGAAGACAATTAAGCCGAAAACTCTGAGATCGGGATGCTCGTAATGACCTGCTTCAGCGTGATCATGAACTAGGGCTTCTTGCGCGATCGCGGGGTTGGGGGTGATCGATCCTTGCATAGTGAAAATTGGGTAAGAAAGTAATGTTAGCAATGGGTTGAAAGCTTACAGCGCGTTGCGCCTAAACCCGAACCCAGAATAAATGTGAAAGCGTTGCTTCGCAACGCTTTCACATTTATTCTGGGTTCGTTAGATCGGCAATTGCCGTAAATCAGCTAAGCGGCGGACTGAGAAGTAGCGATCGCTGCTTCTTGACGCGCTAGGCGATATTCTTCGCCGTAGTCGTAAGGCCCCGTAGTTAGCTGAGGCTCACCAACCCAGTTGTGGGGAATGGGTGGTGAAGAAGTTGTCCATTCCAGAGTGAGCGCATTCCAAGGATTATCAGGAGCCTGCTCACCCTTGAACCAACTGTAAACCGCATTAATCACAAAAGGTACTGTAGAAATTGCCAGTACAAATGCTCCAATCGTACAAATCACATTAATTGGCGCAAATTGGGGATCGTACTGAGCAACGCGGCGCGGCATCCCCTGTAAGCCCAAAATATGCATAGGGCCAAAGGTTAAGTGCATTCCAATAAAGGTCAATACAAAATGTACCTTGCCCCAAAACTCATTGAGCATCCGTCCAGTCATCTTGGGGAACCAGTGATATAGCCCTGCATAGATGCCAAAGACGCTGCCGCCAAAAAGGACATAGTGGAAGTGAGCGACCACAAAATAGGTGTCATGGACATGGATATCGATAGGCGTGGAGCCAAGCATTACCCCACTCAAACCACCAATTAGGAATGTGGAGATAAATCCCATCGCAAATAGCAATGGACTCTCGAGGCGCAACTTGCCGCCCCAAAGGGTCGCCACCCAGCTAAATACTTTGATCCCCGTTGGTACAGCCACTAATAAAGTCGCCACCATGAAGAAAACGCGCAGCCAATCAGGTGTGCCACTGGTAAACATATGGTGCGCCCATACAAATAGTCCCAAGGCGCAGATCATCATGCTGGAATAGGCGATCGCCTTATATCCAAAAATTGGCTTGCGGCTATGGGGAGGCAGTACTTCAGAAATAATTCCAAATACAGGCAACACCATCACATAAACGGCGGGGTGAGAGTAAAACCAAAATAAATGTTGATAAACCACGGGATCACCGCCGCCTGTCGGATTAAAGAAATTTGTCCCAATTAGTAGGTCAAATCCCAACAGAATCATCGCGCCCGCCAGTACAGGTGTCGCCAGCAGCGCCAGTACTGAAGTTGCCATCATCGCCCAGCAAAATAGGGGCATACTAAACAAATCCATTTCTGGCATTCGCATCGCCCAAATCGTGACGATAAAGTTAACCGCCGCCAAAATCGACGAAGTTCCCACCAAAAGAATGCTGAGAATCCAGACTGCTTGACCTAAATGCTCGTTAGTCAAAATGCTAAGCGGCGGATAGGCTGTCCAACCAGTTGAGGCGGGGCCAAAGAAAAAGCTGCTCATCAGCAAGATTCCCGCAGGAATCGTCAACCAAAAAGCGATCGCATTTAATCTAGGGAAAGCCATATCTCGCGCTCCGATCATCAGAGGGACGAGATAGTTGCCAAAGCCGCCCGTCACCGCAGGGACGATCCACAAAAAGATCATCACTGTGCCATGCATCGTAAACAAACTGTTGTAAAAAGCGGGATCAACCAAGTCGGAATCGGGAGTAGCCAACTCCACACGTACCGCCGAAGCTAAAGCACCACCAATTAGATAAAAAAGGAAGGAAGTAACCAGATATTGAATCCCGATTACTTTGTGATCAACGCTAAAGGTGAAAAATTCCCACCAAGGTGTCTTTTGGGGTTCTGATCCCATTGCACCTGAGCCTGGGGTTGGTGTCAGAGTCTGAGTCATAGCGGAATTAATTTGATTGGTTAATGTATATAACTGGAGAGCGCGGCGAAGCCGCGCTACTAGATTCACTTGTGCTGCATATGTAAATGATCAACACCTAGCTGAGATGCCTTGCCTGAGAGAAATTCTTGGTCGGTCATGTCCGCAACATTGCCAGTTGCCACGATCGCCTCAGGATCATTCGCCGCAATTTCCTGTTGATCCTTGAGCCATACTTGATAGTCATCAGGCGTATCGATCACCATCGTGGTTCGCATTCCACCATGGTAAGAGCCGCATAATTCCGCACAGACAACAGGGTATTCACCCACCACGCGAGGGGTAAATTCTAGAAATGTTTCGCGACCTGGAATCACATCTTGTTTGATCCGAAGTTGGGGAACCCAGAAAGCATGAAGTACATCAACGGCGGTCATATTTAGACGGACTTTTTTGCCGACAGGAACATGAAGCTCGGCTGTGGCGACTTCATTGGGATAGTTAAAAATCCAAGCAAATTGCATCGCACTGACATCGATCGCCACCACATCATCGCCACCATTGGCTAAAGTCCCTGCCATCAGCACGCCATCGGTATTTGTAGAAGCAAGAGTTGCCTTGGAGGTCGGCATACCACCGCGATCATGATGAGCAACGGCGTGGGACATACCACCATGAGCCATCCCTTCTGTACCTTGGGAGCCTTGCATCGCCGTATAAACATCAAAGCTATAAATGGCAACCCACATCACAATTACAGTGGGTATAGCTGTCCAAACAATTTCCAGAGTTAGATTTTCGTGGATAGTTGCGCCGTCGGTTTCGTCACCCTTGCGCCGTCGAAACTTGACAATTGAATAAATCAGGACTCCTTCAATAATCAAGAAAAATCCGAAGGCGATCGCTAGGATTGTGTTAAATAAGTCATCGTATAGCAGCGCTTCGTCACCTGCGGCGACTGGTAGCAAGCCGTTGTTGCGTCCATACCAGATGCTAGCGATGGTCACTAAGACGACGATGACAATCCCCAAAATTAGGTTGTTTTTTTTCATGATTGTTTGGTTGCCCTATTGTGCCGCTTCCTTTTGCTTTTTTAAATTGAGACTAAACAAAGAAATGGCTACGCCATTTCTTTGTTTAGTCTCAATTTGGTGTAAGACAGCTAATGTTGATAGAAGCGTGGCTAATAGTGAATTTATAAATTAGGACAGATTGACATAGTTTCTATCTTGCATCTTTTTTTTATGAGAGGGGCAATTGTTTGTAATTATTTAGGATTTTGCAAATCTACACGGCGCGTTGCGCTCAAAGATTAATTGTGCGGTGCGAAGCGCCGCCACACTATTCAACGCTATATGAATAAAAGTGCGGCTCCGCCGCGCTTTTATGACTTTTGCCAATGCGTTTCTTTGACGATGTTATGAGACGAATCGAGCCACACTAGAGAAGATCCAATCACCTTCCCAAACTCTAAGGTGACTAGCGAAAAATTACGATAAACCTGATCATTTTCCTTAATAATTCTGGGCGAACAAGCCGAATTTAAAAAAGTTGTTCCCATTTCATTAGTGGCGATCGCCTGACGGGTGCGGGAAGAGTCGAGCTTGAGGTGGTGGTGCATATGCCCAAAAGTAACTAGCGGCACTTTTTTAAGGGTTTGGTATGACTTCGCGATCGCCTCCGCAAAATCTGGATCGCCATAGTCGCCGCCCACTTGTTTCCAGTCCTTTCCACAGATAGAATCTTCGGCGCTTCCCAGCCCAGAGGGTCCATTGTGACCCAAGAAAATAATCGTGTCGTGGGCGGCACTATTGACTGAATGCATTATTCTTTCTGTTGACTCAGCAAAGCTATTTATCCCAAAACGATCAAGATAGAAGGCAGCCTTTTTCCAGCGCGAACTTCCAGAACTGAAGGGACGCGAACCGACGACAGAGATATCGAATTCTGGAAAGTCAAGCCAATTAAATCCGACATGATATTTCTCCAAAATATCCAATTGCTGCTGAACGCGATCTTCTTGGGTGCGATCGTAGGGACATTTTTTCTTATTAGGCTTGTTGGGAACATCGTAAGCGGTGTACCAAGCGTCATGATTGCCAAGAATAGCCGCTTTGGGAATGTCCAGATCGGCGATCGCTTGGACTACTTCAATGGATTCATTGCCGAAGTCACCAACAAACAAAACCAGATCGACATCCAAAGCTTGTAGGGCTAAGCGATCTTCGATGGGCTGCCAAAGATCATGGACATCGCCAACTATGGCTATTTTAATTATTGACTTTGACATGGGAATTTTGAGTTTGAGGTTGCCGCCAAGAAATTTTTACTACCTTCAGCAGTAAAGATTCTAAGTTTAACTAAAAAGGCGATCGCGCTAGGATCAATCTGAGTTCAAAACTAGGTAATCGGGAGTGGATTTTGATGATACCAACACTACTATATGATTCAGACTTTTACCGTTGGACGGTTGAGTAGGTAGAGCGTTTACGCTTAGGTAAAGAAGACCCCAAGAGCATATCTTGATAGGTGTTCATCTCCACACTGGAATATGTGCAACGACCATTGAATCTCAAGAGCTACGATTGATTACATCTATCTATCCTTCGTCGCCCAAGTAGGCTTCAATTACGGCGCGATCGCTTCTTACAGTCTCAGGTTGACCGATCGCAATTAACCGACCAAAATCTAAAACGGCAATACGATCGCATAGCCCCATCACCAGAGGTACATGGTGTTCGATTAGCAAGATTGTGAGATCAAAGCGAGCGCGTAATCCACAGATAAAATCGCTCAATTGTCCTTTTTCGCTAGGATTCATTCCCGCCGCAGGTTCATCTAGCAGCAGTAATTTTGGTTGCAGAGCAAGGGCGCGGGCTATTTCCAGACGACGCTGATCACCATAGGAAAAGTTCTTAGCTTTCACCTCAGCGCGATCGCTTAGCCCGACTAGATCCAATAATTCCCATGCGCGATCATGAGTTTGAGTTTCTTCTTTGACCGTCAGCGGCAGTCCTAAGATGCCATCCCATAGCCCGCTTTTAGTGCAGAGATGTCTGGCGATCGCCACATTCTCTAAAGCCGACAGTTCCCCAAACAATCGAATATTTTGAAAAGTACGAGCGATGCCAAACTTGGCAATTTGATGAGGACGGCGATTAGTAATTTCTTTCCCTTCAAAAAAAACTTTGCCACTTGTCGGAGCAACTAAGCCTGTAATAGTATTAAAAAGTGTGGTTTTCCCAGCGCCATTAGGACCAATTACACCGAAGATTTCATGCTCCTGCACCTCAAAGGAAACTCCATTTACTGCCACCAAGCCACCAAAACAACGAGATATCTTTTGAATCGTTAAAGTTGAACTGTTACTCATTACTTAACTCAATGAAGATCTTAAAAATACTGCCTTATTTACCCAGAAATATTTTTGAAAGGATTGCTTCGCGCTGTTTTTAAAATTATTTCTGGGTTTTCAGTAAGCGTAAAGCGCTGTAGGTGATTAGGCTATCAAATTTCTGACGCTTAAACCATACTTTAAGTCGTTACTTTGCGCTCCAGCCCAAACCATGAAAAATTTTAAAGCATTGCAAAGCAACGCTTTAAAATTTTTTCTAATTGCTGTAACGCAACGTCCAGAAACATCATCAAAAGATTATTGAAATTATGAAGCTAAATATCAAGGCTCAATAGGTGATTCGGGGAGGTAGAAGATAGGAAGAAGTTGATAAAATTGTAGCGAAATCCCAAAGCCGCGATTACTATGCTGAGTGTGAACTTAACCCATCTAATCGATGACGAAAAATGTTGCGAAACAGTGCGACAGATGCGATAGTCAACAGAAATATACTGTCCCAAATGTAAAAGCTCAGAGGTGATAAAGCGAGGCAAAGATGAAACCCAACCTGCCCGTCAACGATACCAGTGTAAAACTTGCAACAAAAACTTTGACGCCCTAACCGACACAATATTCGCAGAACATCATCAACCCTTGCGAATGTG
>MNZA01000124.1 GCA_001873375.1 Oscillatoriales cyanobacterium CG2_30_44_21 | reverse complement strand
CTCTGCGCCGCGAGTCTCTGGTGGGTTTTGGATCTCGTAAATTTAAAGAAAATAAATATGTCAGTCCCAGAGTCCACTGTTGCCATTAGCCTAGAGCATATTCTCGCGAGCCTATCAATCAAGCTAGAACCAGATGAAACAGTCAACCAAGTCCCCCTCACTAAAGCTTTAGAGCAATTGCTAATAATTACTCAAAGTAAAAGCTCATTAGAAATTACACAGTTTTTGGAGCAAGAGCTAGAAGGATACAGGGGACAGCCGCCCGCCTATAGATATGTCAATCTAAGTTATTTTGATGCGGGCGGGCAGTTTATTGATGGGCTGAAACAATATAGCAATTATCCTGTGGGGACAGGACTGCGTAAGTTAGAGCTTCATCTCAAAAATGGATTGACTTTACTATTACCCCAACAAATTTTTAGTTTTTTGTCGCAGGTATCGGGCAGAGAAGTGGATAGTGGGCATATTTCTCCCTCAGAGATTAACATTCTTATAGAAAATATTCGCCGTGAAGTGATCCATCAAGTTTCAGTAATTATTTCTGGGTTTTAAGTCAGCGCAAAGCGCTGTATCTAAGTGAGCGGGCTTAATATAAATTCCAAAAGGCTGATTCGCCCGCAAAGCGGGCGAATCAGCCTTTTGGAATTTATTGCCATTCGATCTTCAGGCTAGGCATTAGGCGCTGTAGATTTTTTAAAGATTTTCCTTGCCAAGGAGTAGCTTCCGCACCTTTAACCGTGATCCCGATATTTTCTTTTTGTCGAATTTTGATTATAAATTTAGATAAAACATTAAACCCTGAACTATTTAAAATCTCTAACTGGCGAAGGTTTAAGGTGATCATCGCAGGAGCTTGATCGATTATGTGGTCTAAAAGCTGCACAATCGGCGCATAATCGCTATTCCCTGATAGCTTTAATGCGCCTTGGCAATAGATTGTGGACTCTTCGTACCAAATTCGGTAGCCTTCCCCTCTAACTTCCATTCTTTTAGATACTCCTGTTAAAAATTTGACTGAGGCTACTTAAAGCGCAAAACGCTGTATGGAGCAATTTTTGAAAGCGCGGCAAAGCTGCGCTTTCAAAAATTGCTTCGCTGTATTGCTATTTTAAGTAAGTAACCAAGGTCGTTCCGCCCGCTATGCGGGCGGAACGACCTTGGTGGTTTTAATTATGTTGAGCTACTTAACCATGAGGCGTTACTATAATATCCAAACTACGTTTTGTGGAATTTTTACGTCATGATATCCGTTTCCGCTCGATTTGAAGAACTGCGAGCTAGAGGACAAGCTGCTCTGATCCCTTTTATTACTGCTGGTGATCCTAACCTAGAGACGACAGCCAAAGCTTTGCGAATCTTAGATCAAAATGGTGCGGATCTGATTGAACTCGGTGTTCCTTACTCCGACCCCTTAGCCGATGGCCCTGTGATTCAGGCGGCGGCAACTAGGGCGTTGCACAATGGGACGACCCTAGATAAAGTTTTAGATGTAGTGCGAGAAGTTGCGCCCGAACTGCGATCGCCTATTATTTTATTTAGTTACTACAACCCGATCTTAAATATTGGGGTGGACAAGTTTTTGCAGACAATCTATGAGGCAGGCGTAAGAGGATTGGTTGTCCCCGATCTGCCCCTTGAGGAGTCCCATGTGTTGCTGGAACCTGCCAAGCAAGCTGGCATTGAAGTGATTTTGTTGATTGCACCGACTAGCCCTCCTGAGAGATGTGCGGCGATCGCCGAAAAATCGCAGGGCTTTATCTATGTTGTGAGTTCTACAGGCGTAACGGGCGTGAGGACGCAAGTTGCCAAAGGCGTGCAGGGAATGATTGAGCAATTGCGGATCGTCACCGATAAGCCGATCGCGGTGGGGTTTGGGATCTCGCAGCCTGAACACGCTAGACAGGTAATTGACTGGAATGCGGATGGGGCGATCGTCGGTAGTGCGATGGTTAAGAAGTTGGCAGAGCCAGATGGTGGCTTACACGCGATCGCCGAGTTTTGCAAAACTTTGAAGCACTCGATTCGTAGAGACTAGAGAACTATGAATATTTTGATGGGCTTGGGCTTGGCGATCGCTATTCTTGGCGGCTTGATTTTTTTACTATGGCTATTGTTTGAATGGCAGTACTCCACTAGACAAGGCAATTTACTTGAGTTTGACAGCAGCAATTGGCAGTTTATTACTTACGAGCCAGAGCATTATCAATTGGAGCTATTGCTCACCGCTACTAATCGAACTCGCAACCTTGATGTTTTCTTGGTGGAAGTTAATCCTGTTTTATCATTGCTTTCCAGTGACAGTCTCGATGGCATCAATAGCCAAGTGCAGTTGCGATCGCACCACACTGATATCCCTAGCCGCAATGACAACTATTGGGAATCTTATATTGTTAGCCCTAACCGCAACGTAGTTGTAAATCTGAAGATTGACATCAATGGTAAGAACCTTGAAGAACTGAAAAGCGCTTGGGTCAGGGTTCATTACACGATTTATGGACCAGCAGGGCGAGAGCAAAAAACTAAACATTGTATTATTCCGCTCAAATTTCCTGATGCTGAGCAGAGGGAGCGCTGGCGACCTACGCCTGACGCAGATGTTTTACCGATTCGCACCCATATTTTATCCGCAGGTGATAATGCGATCGAGGTGATGCAGCGCTATGTGATGAGCCATGCCCAAGCAGGAGATATTGTCACGATCGCCGAAACCCCGATCGCGATTATGCAGGGCAACTTTTACCATCCCAGCGATATCCATCCCAAATGGCTCGCTAAGCGGCTTTGCTATTACTTCAAAAGTGCTTCTAGCCTAGCCACAGCTTGCGGTTTGCAGTCTTTGATCAATGAGTCGGGCGCATGGCGGGTGGGCTTTGCCTTTGTGGTGGGCGCACTTGCCAAAGCATTCTTGAGAACTCCTGGCGTATTTTATATGTTGGCGGGTGAGCAAGCGCGGCTAATTGATGATGTCACTGGCACATTACCGCCTTACGATCAATTTATCGTCTTGGGTCCAAAAAATCCTCAATCGGTAGTTGACGAGATTAAAACAGCAACAGGACTAGAAGCGGCGATCGTTGATGTTAATGACCTGCGGCGGGTTAAGGTTTTGGCGGCTACTTCAGGAGTGTCTAAAAAGCTGCTCAATCAAGCCTTACTAATGAATCCCGCAGGCAATGCGGCGGAACAGACTCCAATTGTATTAATCCGTCCAAACAATCAAGTGTAGGCAGCGCATCGCGCCGCCTACACTTGATTGTTTAAATCCCAAAAACATTAAAAGCGTTGCTTTGCAACGCTTTTAATGTTTTTGGATTGGCAATTACTTCTAAGGTTAATCGCAAAACGCTGTAACTTTTAAAGTTCTAACTTTTCATGCTCCACAACAAACACATTGGAATACAAATGAGCAATAATTTCCTGTCCTTGTTGCGTTAGCGACAGATAGTACAACGCATCCTTCACAAAAGGATAAACATTCGTCCAATAAAACTTGGGATAGTTACGGCGCAAATCTCCAGGATGAGCATATCCAAGAGCAGCATTTACGCCAGTCTCTTCAAACTCGTAAAACAATGCGCCAATTTTTTTAAGGTATCTCGGATCACTTAGCTGCCCGATCAAATCTGCCGATCGCACTAACCCTGCAAAGTGAGTAGTATCTTGATGATCGCCAGTTTTGGGAACAGGGAATCGAGTAAGTTCAATATTGCAACAAATTTTTTCGGCTTTAATCAAGGCATGATTGGCAAACCGTTGATTAACAAAAAGCTTAGCGCGATCGACATGGTATGGGGTCAGCCCTGCATCAGATGCTCCTAGAGGCAACTCCACCATTTTATCGCCGATCCCCGTGGCATATTTCCCATTGCAGTCTTGGAGGCATACTCCTTTGACATAACCAATATCGTGACAAACAAGGGAAATAATGAAATGTAACCAGTCTTCAGGAGAAACGCCGCCTTCGCGGATATGTTTGCCGCGCAAGATTTCCTGTCCGACCAGAGTTACCAAAATTGTATGTTCAACATTATGGTATAGGGCATCACTGTTAGCAATATTTTCGAGAGCCATATTGCCAGCCCAGCCAATAATATCCTCGTAGTCATGGAGGTAGCCACCATAGGTACGGCGATAGCCGATTTTAAGCTGATCGACAAAGGTACTGATTAAAAGTTCAGTTGCGTTAAACATAAGCCTGCATATGCTAGTGAGTGGCTAGCTTGTGCTGTACGCACAGCACAAGCTTATATCTTGGATGATTCAATATAGCTTAATACCTATGCCCAAAAAGTGCATAGCACTTTGCAGCATGAGAACCCAGCAAGACTTGTAAAAGTGGCGCTTCGCGCCACTTTTACAAGTCTTGCTGGATTGTTTGTCACAAGAAAACTTTTGAAAGCCTTGCTTTGCGAGGCTTTCAAAAGTTTTCTTGGGGTTTTAACGCTGTAAAGCCATAAAAAATGAGTGGAATCGCAAAGCGATTCCACTCATTTTTTATGGCTTTATTTAGAAAATTGTGGGGATACCACTGGGACGTAAATCTTTGTAGTTCAAAATACTTCTCACAACTTCAATAGTGGTTTGACTATTGCTGATGGGAATTAGCGAAGTAAGTTGCCCAGGCAGAACTTGCATCACAGGGGGCATTTCTCGAGTAAATACATTGATAGTACGGTTGATCAATGAGAAATTTCCTCTAGTAAAAGCATTAGAGAAACTAGGTTGTCTGGGAACTTGGGGTAGCCCCGCAAAATTGAATAGATTTAGCGGAACGCCCTGTGAATTAGATAAAAACTGAACAGCAGTTTGGCTGAGCGATGAGGCTGTCTGAATTTTTGTGAAATAGTCGTAGACCCTGACATTATTATCGATCCTGCCAATCCGCCGAGAGTCAATCCCAGAGATAGTTCGCAATGTGCCATAAGCCGAAGGGTCGCTTGGTAAAATCAGGCTGATTGTGGAGAAGTCCTTGAGTAACTGAACTTCGCTATAGCCAAGGGGACGATTTTGCAAGTCAAACAAGCGCACGATTAGGCGATCGCCAGAATTGAGTCCTCGAACAAAGGTAGCGCGTTGGTTGATGTTAAATCGATAGTCACCCACAAAGCGCTCGGCAAGAAAACCATTGGGACGCTTGGACTTGAGGGAGATCCGCGCAATTACCTGAGATAGACGGGGCTGATTTTGCAAAACAGCTAAGCTAAAGTGACCACGATGGGGATTTGCGTTTGAGAGTTCCACGCCATCTGGGGTGCGGCGATTTCTGTCATCATCGTCATCGCGATCGCGGTTTCTTCTGGAGCCGTTTCTGTCATCATCGTCATCGCGGTTTCTTCTGGAGCCGTTTCTATCGTCATCATCGTCGTCGTCATCATCATCATATCTATCAGAGATAGTGATGGGATTGACGGGTCTAATGGAATTATTGTTTGTCTGGACATTCGAGGTCTGGACAACAACAGTTTGATTAGATTGATTTGATTGAGAACTATTCGTCTGCGATCCATTCGAGATTCCTAAATCACGATCTGACAACCCAAAGTCATTGGATGAGTTGTTTGATGTGTTGTTAGAGGAATTGTTGGATGAATTATTAGAAGAGTTATTAGAGGAATTGTTTGATGTGTTATTAGATGAATTATTGGTGTAAATGGAACTGATGCGACCAGAACTCAATTCTGATGAGCGGATGGAAACTATAGAAGCAAAGTTGCGGGTTTCCTCAATTTCAAATCTTGCGTCCTTTACCCCATTAGGCAAGTCATAGCGCACACTGGTAACGGCTCTAAGATCGCCATTGTAAATATCATTTAAAGAAATTCTTTCACTCAATAGATCAAGCGAGATCACTTCCACAGGAGCGATGTAACGCCCTGCATTTTTGGTTAGCAGCCTTGCACCAGAATTGGTGTAAACCTCGCGCCATTCCCCAGCGCGGCGCACATAAAGCTGATAGACCGCGTTGGCGTAAGTCGTTGATGGCTTATTGGCAATATCGAGCAAAATCCCGATACTTGATAGGTTTCCCGAATTATCGAGCACTCGTAAAAGTCTGACTCCTGTTTGCCAGTCTTGAAATGATTGGGCAATCTTGGGCGCAGAAGACAAAGTCTGCGAAGAGGCGATCGCCTCTAAATTTGCAAACAGGGGAACTGTCGTACAAGTGGCAGCTAACAGGCTTAGAGAAGTCTTTAGAAAACTTTTGCCTATTTGATTGTGAATATTTTTGTGAAAGATTTTCATCGTGATTTTTCTCAGCCTAATGTGGTTTGTAAGGTGTTAAAGCTGATGTAAGTATCAGAGTCTGCTACGGTAGAGACGCTTTGACCGATTTTTGGTTCCATGGGCGCTGTTATGATACCAACTCACAAAAGTGTGACTACACTTTTGTGAGTTAAAAACTAAACCCAGTATGGTTTTTAAAACAAAGAAATGGCTACGCCATTTCTTTGTTTTAAAAACCAGAAGGTGGTTCCGCCC
>MNZA01000025.1 GCA_001873375.1 Oscillatoriales cyanobacterium CG2_30_44_21 | reverse complement strand
GGCAAAGCCGCGCACCGCTATTTATTGGGTAAAAATATTTTCTAAAACGGAATATCGTCATAGTCTGGAGTGCTTGACGCGGGAGGCGTATAGCCCGTCGAAATTGGTACGACATTACTGGGCGGACTGCTAAAGCTTGCAGCAGGCACATTTGCTGGCGCGGCATTGCTAGCAGACTGCTTGTATGAGCTTGGAGCCGCAGCCGTGGCGGAACTGGTACTGACTCCACCCGCAAATCCGTGGACTCGTTGAGCGATTAACTCAGTGCGCTTTTCTTTATATGTACCACGATCAATGGTATCCAAACGCAGACGACCTTCCACTACAACTTGATCGCCCTTATGATAATTCGCCATAATCTCATCTGCCAAGTTGTTCCAGCCCACAACTTTAATGCGATAGGGAGCCTCTTCAGCGCGACTGCCTGCGAACTGCACCAAAAATGATGCGATCGAACTTTGGTTGTCAGGGGTGCGTCGTAGCTCTGGATCGGTTAGCAATTCAGCCATCAAGACAATAGAGTTCATAAGAGTTTGGCGATAAACTGTAGTTTATTTGTATTAGTCATCATATCGCGAATCAGCTTTTTGGGGTTCTGGTTTTTATTAAGTCCATCTACTTATATACTTTTTAGAAACACTAGTTACAGCCTGTCGAGGCTTTCAAAACTTTCTCTGAACCACTCAAAGCCTAAATAGGCCGTAAAGTAGTACAAAAAATCTCTTAAAAGTATGACAAAGCCGCACTTTTAAAAAAATTTTCTGGGTTTTAAGTTTCAATTAAGTGCAACTCGCTGTAAGTATATATGCTGACTGTTAACGCCCTCATTATTGGCACAATCATCTTTGATGTTGGGATTCAGTACGTGATTATCGATAGGATATTTCGGTCTAAACAAGGTAATAAACGGCGGGAAGAAGTGGAAGAAGAAAACCTCACTCGCTATGAGTCCAATACATCTAGCGATCAGCCTAAAGGCTGGGAATTTAAAATTTTGCGTACTAGTACGGGCGGTTTTCGCAGCCGCCGTGTCTTGAGTAAAGTCTGCGCCGAGGAGTCTCAAGCGGGTTGGATTTTATTAGAAAAATTAGATGATCATCGCTTGAGGTTTCGCCGTCCAGTCACCGCCCGCGATCGCGATGGTCAATCCAAGATCGATCCCTATCGCACTCGCTATGGGCTTTCTGAAGATGTCGAAACTTGGGCAACGATTATTGTGTTATTGGCAATTATGAGTGGTGCTGCCTTTGTGGGATTTATCGCCATGAATCGTTTTTTTGGTGACTGGCAGACTCGCTCGGTGCAAAGCAGACCGCAAACAGGTTCAAATAACACAATTCGTCAGCCACCCACTCCAACATCAGCGCCCCAATAATACCAATTCACAAAAATAAATCTAAGAATTAGCAGTGCGGCGTGAAGCGCCGCACTGCTAATTCTTGGGTGGGAAAAGAGTCATCTACTTAATCACGCAATTAAAATAGGACAATTTTTAAAAAATATGAAAGCAGTTTTAATGACCGCCGCAGGCGATCCCCATGTATTACAGCTAGTTGACATACCAGAGCCAACTATTCAGTCCCCCACCGAAATATTAGTTCGCCTCAAAGCTGCAGGGATTAACCCCATTGACACCAAATTGCGAAGTCGTGGCACATTTCACCCTGATCAAATCCCTTCCGTATTAGGCTGTGACGGTGCAGGAATTGTGGAGGCGATCGGCTCTAATGTCAGCAAATTTAAAATTGGGGATCATGTTTACTTTTGCAATGGTGGCTTAGGAATCAAGCAAGGCAACTATGCCGAATTGACCACTATCGATGAAAAGTTTGCCGCCCATAAACCGCAAACCCTTAGCTTTGAAGAAGCGGCGGCAGTTCCCCTAGTACTGCTTACCGCTTGGGAAGCTCTGTACGATCGCGGCGGGTTAACGATCTCCTCAACTGACAGCAGCGTGCTGATCCATGCGGGAGCGGGTGGTGTCGGTCATGTGGCAATTCAACTCGCCAAATCGCGCGGCGCAAGGGTTTGTACTACGGTTAGCTCCGAAGCTAAGGCTAGATTTGTGCGAGATCTGGGGGCGGATTTGGCGATCGCCTATCAGCAAATCGACTTTGTGGAGGCAACTCTCGCTTGGACTCAAGGCACAGGCGTGAATATCGCTTTTGATACAGTCGGCGGCAAATTGATTGAGCAGACTTTCCCTGCGGTGCAGATTTATGGGGACTTGGTGACTATCCTTGAGCCACCTGCGGATATCAGTTGGAAAGTGGCGCGTACTCGTAACTTGCGCTTTAGCTTTGAGCTAATGTTGACTCCGATGCTGCTTAATAATGTTGATTTGCAAGTCTTACAAGCCGATATTTTAGCTAAAGGCGCAGCTTTGATTGACGAAAACAAGTTAAAGATTCATGTCAGCGAAGTATTTGCCCTATCGGAAGCAGCTAAAGCTCATCAATTACTAGAATCTGGCTCAATGGTTGGCAAGCTAGTACTTACCACATAAACAAGTGGGGTATTTTTAGCGCCTTTGGCGCTAAAAATACCCCACTTGTTTTATCAAGCCCGAAAAGCAAGGGGCGGCGCTTCGCGCCGCCCCTTGCTTTTAAATCAAAAAAGTCTCGCATCGTGAGACTTTTTTAATTTATCGAAATGTTGCTAATTGCAGCATTTGCTTTTCATTGGTAATACTCATTACCTGTCGTTTGGGATCAATCCCAATCCAACCCTTGCCCTTTAGCTTCTCCAATATTTTGGCAGTATCTTCGGGACTAACCTCTGATAAGTCGGAGATATCTTGCACAGGCAGATTAAAAATATCCACACCCGCCTCGGTTTTATTGCCATAGGTTTCGGCTAAACCTGTCAAAACAGTGGCGATCCTTACAGCAGGAACCTGTTGACGAAGTTGAGTGCGTTGATTGGTTTTGCGTAAGCGCCTCACCATCAATTGCAGCATCCGATGGTGTAACTGCGGATCTTTAAACAAAAATTGGATAAACTTTTGTGCAGGGATGCTCAAAACCCGCACTTGTGTACAAGCAACCACATCCGTTGAGCGAGGCGATTCGTCTAAAATCGCCATTTCGCCAAAAAAGTCGCCGTTACCCAATACAGCGAGGGTGGTCGCATCTTGATTTCGCAAAAATCTTACTTTAATCCAGCCAGAGAGAATGAAGTAAACCGCATTGCCCCAAGCATCCTCCATGAGTACCGCCCGTCCCGATGGATAGTCCCTTTCGACAGACTCCGCAAGCAGCCATTCCAAGGTGTCGATGCTAGCGGCATCGAACAGAGGAAACATCTCTTTGAAGGTATCTGTTTGCATGGAGGTTTCGGAAGATTTTTAAAAGAAGAGTTAATGTTTTTATCAAAAATGCGATCGCCGAACTGATCAGAAATCAGGCAGATGAGCGATTAAGCGCCCATGACTTCGTAGCCAGCATCTACATAGATGATCTGACCCGTTACTGCGCTAGACAAGTCACTGCCTAAAAATGTTGCTACATTACCAACATCTTCAGGTGTTACCAAACGATGCAGGGGAGAAGTTTCTTCGACATGATGTAACATTTTGTGGATGTCACCGATCGCCGCCGAAGCCAAAGTGCGAATTGGTCCTGCGGAAATCGCATTAACCCGAATATTATTAGAGCCTAGCTCGGAAGCGAGATAGCGCACGTTCATTTCTAGTGCTGCCTTCGCGATGCCCATCACATTGTAATTAGGAACAACCTTCACGCCACCGATGTAGGTCATTGTAATTACACTGCCGCCATCTTTCATCAAAGGTTTAGCAGCACGACACAAATGGATCAATGAGTAAGCACTCACATCAAGTGCTAATTGAAATCCTGCGCGTGAAGTATCCGTAAAATTGCCAGATAAATCTTCTTTGTTGGCAAAAGCAAGGCAATGCACTAGGATATCAATCTTTTCCCATTTCTCCGCAATCGCCGTAAAGAGTTGATCAACCTGTGCATCATCTTGAACATTGCAAGGTAGTAAAAAGCTTGGTGCCAAGGGATCGGTCAACTCAGCGACTTTACCTTTGTTACGATCGCGATCATCTGGCAAATAAGTGATGCCCAGCTTAGCGCCAGCCTCATGCAACTTCTGGGCAATGCCCCAAGCGATCGAGCGATTGTTGGCAATCCCAGTCACGAGAGCAGTTTTTCCGCTCAAATCTAACAAACCCGTCATGTATATTTCCTAACGTAAACCCAATTTAACTAGAGACAAGCTTACCTTAAAAGCCTATACTCGTGCCTGCGGCGAGGGGAGCAAGCGCTTGTTGTAAAAAGCTGAGTGCCAAGAAGGCTAGCATCGGCGAAAAGTCCATGCCTCCTAGTGGTGGGATGATCGAGCGAAACAAATTAAGGTACGGATCGGTAATTTGGGAGAGAGACGCAAACGGTTGTTTGTACCACTCAATATTGGGAAACCAAGTTAATAGGACTCTAATGAGTAGTAGCCCAAAGTAAATGGAGATAAATGAACTAAGAGTGCCTAGAATGACTGTCATAAGAATATTTTCGGTAATGGGACTAATAAAAAATCAAGAATGTATTTAATACCATTCTAGTAAATGTGCCAGCACTAAGGCTTTTTATAATTGCCTATCATCGACTCTAGAGTCTCGCAATGGCTCAGCATAGGATTGTTTGCGCCCATTTTTACCTTCAGTTACCACTAATTCTTGACTAACAGAGTCGATCGCGGCATTGAGTTGAGCAATTTTCTTTTCGAGATTACGGCGAGCAAACTCATTGGAGTTTTGGGGATTGCCCAGCATCGGCTCACCATCTGCTTGGCGATCTAGAGTTTCTTCATCTGGCTCACTGAGCTTGAGTGCGACCAAAGCTCCAACTGCGCCGCCAACGACAGCACCGAATATAAAGCCTCCCCAAAAGTTACCTGAATTGTCTGCCATAACTTTGCCCTAACGATCTCAAATTTAAAAGTAATGATTAAGCAGTGAGAAGTTTGGCACATCATATCATTTTGTCCAATCCCAAAACCCAATAAATTAAGTGGCGGCGCAGAGCGCTGCCACTTAATGCCAAGAAAGAGCAGTACGCGGCTTCGCCACGCACTGCTCTTTCTTACAGCCTATTCAGGCTTTGATGGGTACAGAGAAAATTTTGAAAGCGCCGCTTTCAAAATTTTCTCTGGGTTTTAAGTTAGCGCAAAGCGCTGTAACCACAATGATTGTGAATTGAAAATCAAATCTTGTAAGAGTTTTCAAATAAAGAAATGGCGTAGCATTTCTTTATTTGGTGTGAAGGAAAATTAGCGACGAACTTTAAGTATCAAATCGATGGGTAAAGCCGTAGAACTTTCATTAAGCTTACTCAGCAACTTGGCGAGGTTTCCTTCCTGTGCCTTACTGAAGGCGCTATGGGTTTTAAAACCCTCTTTTAGTAAATTATCTCGCTCAGCTTTAGCAGTTTGATCTTGAGGATTTTGCGACAGCCACACTGTATAGGCATCAAGGGCATCGTACCAATAAGCATTTTTTGTATAGATTCTTGCTTTCTCTAAGCCATTCTTAGCGCTAGCGATCGCTGTCGATACCTTTGGTTCTTCATCAAAACGAATAGGCGCATAAACGTCAACCTGCGAAGCCCCACCATCGGTCTGCCATCGAATTTGCCAGCGTTGCACTTTGCCCTTAACTAGTGCAGGTGCTGTTTCAGGGATCGTAAATTTGTAGAGTCCTGCTTTGTCAGTAGTACCTTCAGCAGTGAATACTGGCTTTGCAGCGCGATCGGAACCATCACGCAAAAAGAAAGTGATTTTATGGGAAGTTTTAGCGGTTTTAGTTAATATTGGCGTGCCGCTGGTTGAAGAGGTGCTACTAGGAGGCGCAATGTACCAATACAGAGTGGGGCGTGAAGATAGAGTTTTTGCCCCGTCTTCAGGTACTAGCATTGTAATCTGAGGTAAATTTCCTCTAGTGGCTCCACCTGTACCTGCTGATCTGGGCAAGCCCAAGCCATATTGAGCCAGTGCTGACGAAGATGGAACTGCTAGAAATCCGAACGTAGATGCCAAATAAAATGTACCAGCGTAGACAGTATTTAAGCAGACGGTTTTTAGAGTAACCGCTTTAATTTTTAATATTTGATGAGAAAGCTCTGTTGAAGTCATTTTTATAGCATTCCTAATTTTGGGTGATCGCCCTTAGCCGCTAGCAAGCATACTCACTGCTGATCCCTTATATCAAATAAAGAAATGGCGTAGCCATTTCTTTATTTGAAAACCCATTGGATTTGGTTTTCAATTACCAAAAGTGCTGTTACATTTTTGGCAATTAATGTTGATCAGGATAGTGTCGATGTAGCTACTAAGAATAGCTGTGACTTTTAGGTCGATAAACTTTGCTAAGAAGTTCCGTAAAGTTGTAACAGTTTGTATAACTGTCGCCAGTTTTGTTATACCAAACAAAGAAGGCTCAATAGGTGTTTCGGGGAGGTGAGTCAAAAGAAGAAATTGGTAATATTGTATGGAAATCTATAAGCGATGATCGCTATGCTGAGCATAA
>MNZA01000263.1:6838-13921 GCA_001873375.1 Oscillatoriales cyanobacterium CG2_30_44_21 | reverse complement strand
CCGATCCGCGAGTGATGTCGCCAACTAATGCCATTACTAAAGGTGAGTTGGCGGCTTTGCTATATCAAGCCCTTGCCTATCAAAAGCGTCTGCCCACTTTGCGATCGCCTTACACTATTGATCCAAATAGACAGATCTGGGGGCGCGACCTCATGCAAATAACCCGCCTTGAGGTGAGTATTAGCAAGCGCAAAGTTACCGCTTTTCATGGCGAGGTGGCGATCAAAACTTACTCTGTCGCTGTGGGTCGCACAGGCTGGGGGACTCCCGTTGGCAACCATCGAATTCTGCAAACTATCGAGTATCCTGCTTGGGAAAATCCCTTCACGGGAGATGTGATCGCTAGCAAAGATCCTGAAAATCCCTTGGGCGATCGCTGGATTGGGTTCTGGACTAATGGCAAAGAATGGTCAGGATTTCATGGCACGCCTAACCGCGCATCGGTGGGACAGGCGGTCTCTCACGGTTGCATCAGAATGTATAACGAAGACATTCGTGAGTTGTATAGCCAAGTAACGACTGCGACTACGGTTAGAGTATCTCCATAACTAAAAAACGCTGATTCGCTCTCTTCGAGAGCGAATCAGCGTTTTTTAGTTATGGAGATACTCTAACCGTAGTCGCAGTCGTTACTTGGCTATACAACTCACGAATGTCTTCGTTATACATTCTGATGCAACCGTGAGAGACCGCCTGTCCCACCGATGCGCGGTTAGGCGTGCCATGAAATCCTGACCATTCTTTGCCATTAGTCCAGAACCCAATCCAGCGATCGCCCAAGGGATTTTCAGGATCTTTGCTAGCGATCACATCTCCCGTGAAGGGATTTTCCCAAGCAGGATACTCGATAGTTTGCAGAATTCGATGGTTGCCAACGGGAGTCCCCCAGCCTGTGCGACCCACAGCGACAGAGTAAGTTTTGATCGCCACCTCGCCATGAAAAGCGGTAACTTTGCGCTTGCTAATACTCACCTCAAGGCGGGTTATTTGCATGAGGTCGCGCCCCCAGATCTGTCTATTTGGATCAATAGTGTAAGGCGATCGCAAAGTGGGCAGACGCTTTTGATAGGCAAGGGCTTGATATAGCAAAGCCGCCAACTCACCTTTAGTAATGGCATTAGTTGGCGACATCACTCGCGGATCGGGATAGTTGCTAACTAAGCCCTGCTTGGTAATTGTGGCGATCGCGGGGATAGCATAGGCAGGAATCTGGAGGGCATCGCGATACATCGACAAGAGATAGGTCTGGGGTTCTTTGATCGATTTAGGATTAAGGTCAAGCTCACGGGCGATCGCTACTAGTGCTTCGGCTTTGGTCGCAGAGTCATTTAATCGAGTCGTGATTTTGGAAATTTTTGGATTATCAAAAGCAACACTTAGTAACCTCGCTAATTCACCACGACTAACTGGGCGATCGGGCTGAAATTGATTGACTGAACCTGATGTAATCAGCGCCTCGCTCAATTCTCCATTGAGCATCAAGCCTTCCACAAAAGAGCGAACCCAATGACTTTGCAGATCTACAAACAAAAACTTTTTTGAAGCTGCATCACTCAATAGTTTGTCTTTAGAATTATCTTCTTGTGGCAAAGTATTCGATAACGCCGCCGAATTGATACCCCCCCCATCTACTGAATAGAGCATAGAAATGCTTACAGTAATCGTAACTGCACCAAGCAAAGAACGGAGCTTTGGCAAACTGTAATATCTTTTACTCATATTCACCAGATTCTCAATGGTTTTATTTTGGCATACAGCAAAGCAAGTTTTAAAACCAGACCATTGGGGCGGCGCTTTGCGCCGCCCCAATGGTCTGGTTTTAGAGAATTTCGTTGACAGGGAAACGGTCGATCATCTGAGCCGCTTGTCTAGCGGCTTGATAAATTTGCGGAGGCAAATTGGGAACATGGGGAATTTGATAGAGCAGATCAATAGTGCGCCGCATTAAACGAACGATATCGCCTTCATCAAGGTTAGTATTTTGGCATAGCTCAAACCATTCCATTCCCAAAGCCCATTGTTCCACTAAGCCTGTTAATTCATAATCCAGCCATGCAGGAATTTCCACCAAATGACGGCGCTGCACAGGCATCAAATCGCGGCGAATCTCCCGCAATCCATCAAGGGCATCTTCGACAGTTGGCGATAGACCAAATTTAATCCAGTTGTCAGGGCGGCTATTTTCGCTAACAATCGCCGCGCAAACTGTTGCCAAATGGTGCGGCGCGAGGTCATCCAATTCTCCTGAAAGTAAGGATAGCGCTAGCCAAAGTTCATTTTCACCGCGCAGAGCCGCCACAACTTTGCCCCTGTCGGTGGGCTGCGTTTCTTCTAGACAGCCATAATGCTGCAAAATACTGACAAGGCTCATAAACTCTTGCCAATGCCTTTGCCGCCGCTCATTGACTACTTTTTGTTGAAAGTCAATTTGTCGCTGCAACTGTTCAAGGCGATTAACTTTTTTGAAAACTGCACCGCGATCGCTCATCTTATCCACAGGATGCTGCGCCATTTCTGACTCGATCGCTATTACCCGCGCTTGTTGCTTTAATACTTCAGGGGCAAGCACAGGTTCTGGGAGAGGCTGAATCTTTTGGGCGATCGCGGCGCTTGCTTCATCGCCATCGATCGATTGCCCAGGGCGAATCGGTAACTTACCGGGATATTCGATATCGCCATCGAGCAGTAGATCGCTACCCACCTGCACAATGTCTTTGTAGCCAATGGTGTACCAGCGATTGTCGCGACCAAGACAGACAAACCAAGGAAACTGCCCCGAACCCTGCACTTTTGCGGCAAGGACACCATGCACAATCAAGCCGCGATTGGTGCGAAGCGTCAAAGGTGAACCTGACAGCAAATAGGGCGCATAGGAAGCGAGATCATTCAAACGCACCTCTTCCGCTTGCTGGGCTAGCATTTTTAACAGTCTGCGCTCTTCGCGTAGGCGATCGCGCAACTTGTCGTAAGTCTCTAACTGACGCAAATCCACGCTAGCTAGGTCCTGCTTCAACTTGGCAATCTGTTCCATGATCAATTCAAGATTCTGAATCTGGGGAGCCAGATTTAGATCGGCGAGATACTGCCCGAAACTTCGCTCTACTAAATCTCTTGCTTGATCAAGGGAATGGGTTTGCAATAGATTCATCACCATGCCATAGCTAGGCGCAAACTGACTAACCAAAGGATCAGCCGTCGATGTGGCAAGATGCGCCGCCTCCTTTGCGCCCTCAAAGGGAGTCTGCACTGTGACCACATAGCCCACATCATCCATGCCGCGCCGCCCCGCCCGTCCCGCCATCTGCAAAAACTCAGAAGCATTGAGCAACCGATGTCCGCGATCGGTACGCTTAGAAATACTGGAAATTACGGTAGTACGAGCGGGCATATTAATCCCCGCCGCCAGAGTCTCGGTCGCAAATACAACCTTAATCAATCCCTGCTGAAATAACTCTTCCACAAAGCCTTTCCAAGCAGGTAAGATCCCTGCGTGATGAGCGGCAATACCGCGATAGAGCGCATCAATGTGAGCGGGTTTGCCAATTTCAGGATTTGCCGCCACAAAGGTATCAATCTGTGGCTTTAGTCTTGCCGCTTCTTCGGCATTTACCAGCGAGAAATTCCCCAAATCAGTTACCGACTTATCGCAGCCTCGGCGGCTAAAGATAAAGTAAATGGCTGGCAGCATATCGCGCTGTCGCAAATGGGAAATTACGGCTCCAATGGAAGGCACAATTTTATGGCGTTCTTCTTTGGACGGCGGCTTATTGGTTAAAGGCTTGAGGCGAGGATTGATTTTTTGATCAGAACTATCAAGAAGCGGAAAAAAGCCTTTGTTATTGCAGAAGGAATGTTGCAATGGCACAGGACGAAAATCGGAATAGATTAATTCCGCGTCACCATGAACCTTGTTGATCCAATCAGTTAGTTGTTGACTATTGGCAACTGTTGCTGAGAGCGCAACTAACTGCACTTCCGCAGGACAGTAGACTATCGATTCTTCCCAAACCGTGCCGCGTTGGCGATCGTTCATGTAGTGACATTCGTCAAGTACCACCACTTCTACGCCTGTTAAAGAAGTTCCCACTTCGCCGATGGGAGTGCCATAGAGCATATTCCGAAATATCTCGGTGGTCATCACTAAGATCGGGGCTTCGCGATTTACCGAAGTGTCACCCGTTAATAAACCCACATTTTCATCGCCAAACTGTTGGCGAAAATCTCGTAGTTTTTGGTTAGATAGTGCCTTGAGAGGTGTGGTGTAAAATACACGGCGATTGTCTGCCAATGCAGCATGAATTGCGTATTCGCCGATCAAGGTTTTGCCTGAACCAGTTGGCGCACAAACAATTACAGATTTACCTACCTGTAGAGCAGCGATCGCCTGTAATTGAAACTGGTCAAGCTCAAAGGGATAGAGTTCTTGTGGGTCTAATGCACGCACGCACTTTTGCCTGAGTAAATATACTTAAAAATTAGCTGGCAAAGCGCTGTAAATGCTTGCCTAGTTTCTTATAGTATCTTATTGCTTACAGTGAGTTGCGATAAAGCCGCCTAAAGCGCTTTGCACCCAAACAAATCACAAAACCCACTATGGGTTTTCAACTAAAGAAATGGCTACGCCATTTCTTTAGTTGGTATTAAACTTTGGTCAACCAATGTTGATAAGCTGGGAGTAATCCCTGTATCGACTTGCTGTAAAGGTCGCGGAGCTTTTTCGTAATCTCGCCTACCGTACCATCACCCACAGGACGATGGTCAAAGCTGGTGATCGGTGCAAGCTCTGTTGCCGTACCCACAAAAAATGCTTCATCGGCAATATACAGCTCGGTGCGATCAATAGTTCGCGACAGAGTCTCCATACCCAATTCCTTGGCGGCTAACTCGATAACAGAGTTACGAGTAATTCCTTCCAAAATATTGTCAGTAATAGAACTGGTAATTAGCTTGCCATCTCTGACCAAGAAGAGATTCATCGCACTTCCTTCGGCAACATGACCATCGTTAGTGAGTACCACCACATCATCAAAACCAGCCGCATAACCATCAGTCTTAGCAAGAGCAGTATTCACATAGGCTCCATTTACCTTGGCGCGGGCGGGAATGGCGTTGTCGTCCAAGCGTCGCCAAGAAGATACTCCCACTTTCAGTCCGTTACTGGTGTCTAGGTAGCCATCCATCGGCACGCTGAACAAACAAAAATCATCATGGGTGTGCGGCACTTTCAGGATTGGTCCAATTCTCAGGTCTGATTTATAAATAATTGGACGCAAATATGTCGCGGAATTACATTGATTTCGCTTTAGTAATTCTTTAGTAATATCCACCATCGTGGTGACATCAAGGGGATGTTGTAATCCAATAATGCGACAACTTTGGATCAGGCGCTGATAATGTTCTTCGAGGCGAAATGCTGCCATGCGGTTTTCTTCAGGTAGCCAATACGCTTTCACCCCTTCAAAAACCGCCGTGCCGTAGAGAAATGCATGGGTACGAATACTTATAGTTGCATCTTCGAGGGGGACAAATGTTCCGCGTATGTAGGCGTACTGTAGGGTCATGGTTTAACACATTTTGATATTTGTTTTTCTCATCATAATACTTACAGCGCTTTGTGCTGACTTAAAACCCAGAGAGATGTTTGAAAGCGGCGCGAAGCGCCGCTTTCAAACATCTCTCTGTAACCTCCAAAGCCTCACTTTGCGCTCAAACCCAAATAGCGAGAGGCAACGCAATGCGCCGCCTCTCGCTATTTGGGTTTGTGGTACGATCATGAACCTTTAAAAAAAATTTCTAAGTCCCATGCCCGCAGACACCATGCAGTTGCTAGTCGCTGAAGCAGTTACGGCTCTTGCGCCGACCTTCACGCAAATTGATCTCCATGTCAAAAATAATCTCGCGAAGGTATTACAAGCTTTTCGCGATCGCCATGTGGGGGCGCATCACTTCGCCAGTGTGTCGGGTTATGGACATGGGGATATGGGGCGCGATGTCCTTGATCAAGTATTTGCACAGGTGATGGGAGCAGAGTCCGCCGCCGTGCGCGTGCAGTTTGTCTCAGGGACTCATGCAATCGCCTGTTGTTTGTTTGGCATTTTGCGCCCCCTTGATGAGCTAGTCTCGGTGGTCGGAGCACCCTATGACACCCTCGAAGAAGTAATTGGCTATCCCTTGACATCCGATAGTAAAGGCACAGAATATGCTGGCTCCCTGAAAGACTTTGGAATTACCTATCGCCAAGTGGAGCTTACGGAGTCAGGCAATCTAAATTGGGAAGCTCTCGCCACCGCGATCAAACCGCAGACTCGCATGGTTTTGATTCAGCGATCTTGCGGTTATGCATGGCGACAAAGCTTGTCAATTGAAGATATTGCCCGAATAATTGAAATCGTCAAGCAGCAAAACCCTAACACGGTCTGCTTTGTGGACAATTGCTATGGTGAATTTATCAGCGATCGCGAACCCACCGATGTCGGTGCTGATATTATGGCTGGCTCCTTGATCAAAAATCCAGGGGGAACGATCGCCACCGCGGGCGGCTATGTGGCTGGCAAAGCCGAATATGTGGAACTCGCAGCCCAAAGACTCACTGCTCCGGGGATTGGCCGCGAAGGTGGCGCAACTTTTGATCTCAATCGCTTGTTGTTTCAAGGATTATTCCTTGCGCCGCAGATGGTTGGTGAAGCGGTCAAAAGCAGTCACCTCGCCGCCTATGTGTTTGACAAACTAGGATACAAAGTTAAGCCCACGCCTTTAGAGCCACGCCGCGATATTATTCAAGCCATTCAACTGGGTGATCGCCAGAAGTTGATCGATTTTTGCCGCAATCTCCAAAAGTTTTCGCCGATTGACTCCTATGTTGATCCTGTGCCTGGGGAGATGCCCGGGTATGCGAGTGAGCTAATTATGGCGGGTGGTACTTTTATCGATGGCAGTACCTTAGAGCTTTCAGCGGATGGCCCTCTGCGGGAGCCTTATACTGTATTTTTGCAAGGTGGTACGCACTGGACGCATTTAGCGATCGCCTTAGAAAATTTCCAAATTATCTAGCTAGCAATCGCGCGGCGCAGCCCGCAATTATTC
>MNZA01000263.1:2350-6829 GCA_001873375.1 Oscillatoriales cyanobacterium CG2_30_44_21 | reverse complement strand
ATGGCGGGCTGCGCCGCCATTAGCGAGATTTCAAAAACCACTGGTATAAAATTTGAAAAAACGATTAGATGTTTTATTAGTTGACCTAGAGCTTGCTCCATCACGGGAACAAGCTCAAAAGTTTATCCGCGCTGGCTGGGTGCAGGTCAATCAGCAGGTAATCGATAAACCAGGGACAGAAGTCAAAGACGATGCCGCGATCTTAGTCAAAGAGCGATCGCCTTTTGTGTCGCGTGGTGGTGAGAAATTGGCAGGGGCGATCTCCAAATTTGGGATGGACTTAGGCGATCGCACTTGCTTTGATGGTGGTATTTCGACTGGTGGCTTTACCGACTGTATGCTCAAACAGGGCGCGGCGAAAGTCTATGGCATTGACGTGGGCTATGGACAGGTAGCTTGGGAAATCCGCAGCGATGAGCGAGTAATTTTGCGGGAACGCACTAATTTAAGGCATCTCACATCTGAAGACTTGTATCAGCCTGAAGATGTCGTTCCTGACTTTGCGGTACTAGATTTATCGTTTATCTCTTTGACTAAAATTTTGCCCGCACTCTGGAATTTACTGCGATCGCCGCGTGAGACATTGCTATTAGTCAAACCACAGTTTGAGGCTGGCAAAGGTCAAGTCGGCAAAAATGGCATTGTCCGCGAACCGAAAATCAGAGCCGAGGCGATCGCGCGGGTTTTGGCAACTGCTCAAGAATTAGGTTGGCAGTTTCAAGGGCTAATGCCTTCACCGATTCAGGGACGAACTGGCAATTATGAATACTGGCTATGGTTAAGTGAGCAAGCATCGACCGCGATCGCGCCTAGCTTTGAGGAGATTTTAGCGATCGCCTCCCTTACAAAAGAATAATGGCGGCGCATTGCGCCGCCATTATTCTTTTAGTGTTAAGCGCAATGCGCTCTAATTTATTTATCGGTGCTGGGAGAAGAATTATAAAGAGCATCCAATCTTGAACGGGCATCGTCAACATTAATTGACTTAACTACCATTAAAGGTTCGTCAATGTATTGACCATCTTTGTCCCATAACTCAGGATGGTTAAATTGGGGCGATACACGGCGGCGGTTGCTTTGATAGTTGCGTGATTCATTTTGAGAGAGCGAAATCATGCTGCGGATTAGATTGCTGATTGCAAAAATTGAAAGCACGGTAAAGGCGAGAATGTAGAGAATCTGTACCATATCAATTTCCTAAAAGAATTATGTAAAGCGAGATATAAAGAGAATATTTAATGTGAGATTTGCTAGGGGGCATTCTTAAATGAATATCGAGAAACAAGTTTAGATTTCTAACTTGCTTTACTACGATAGTAGCGCATACCCACGCCTTGGCATTCGACCAGTAGCTCATGCCAAGGTCGCATCGTGGCGATGTCCACACCGACTTGATGCCCAGTAATTTTAAACAAGGACTTTGCTACGCCGACTTCTTTGAGTGCATTTTCTACCCGCAATAACAGATTTGCTTGTGATTCTTCAGTCATAAAGTCTAAACTCTCTTTGGAAAGCAAATTTTGAGCGCGGCTAAACCAGTACACAAAGTCTTCTAACAATGGTTCTAATATTTGCCTGAGCATTTCAGGATCGGGGCTAGCGGTATTACTCATTTTGTTAAATCTGATCGTGGCATTTATGCCATGTATAGTTTGGTAAAAGTGAGACAGCCTGATTTATTTTTTCTACTATAACATTCTGTTACTTTTCTTAACATTAAACTAACTTTATGACTGTAAATCTAACTTTCGGCTCAGATGTAAATCTGAAAGCCTTGCAAAATTTGATTGATGTGGTGGCAAAGTTGCGATCGCCTGATGGGGGATGTCCTTGGGATTTGCAGCAAACTCCACAAAGTTTGATTCCCTATGTGATTGAGGAAGCTTACGAAGTTGTCGATGCGATTCAGGGCGGCGATAGCAAGGCGATCGCCGAGGAGTTGGGGGACTTGCTAATGCAGGTGGTTTTGCAATCACAAATTGCGAGCGAACATAATCAATTTTCGATCGCTGAAGTTGCCGATGGCATTGCTCAAAAATTAATACGCCGCCATCCCCATGTATTTTCCGATCTCAAAGCTGAAAGCATGGACGAAATTCATCAAAATTGGGAAAGAATTAAGGCTGAAGAAAAAGGTGAAAGCTTAGCCGACACTCAAAAATTAAGTTACAAACTGAAACGCTATGCGCGATCGCTGCCTGCCCTCACTGCTGGCATAAAAATCTCGCAAAAAGCCGCCGCCAATGGTTTTGAATGGGAAAATGCCGATGGTGTTTGGGCAAAGTTCCATGAAGAACTAGATGAACTGCACCATGCCCTAGAGCATGAGTCCAAGCAAAATCAACAGGCTGAGCTAGGAGATTTGTTATTTACGCTGATTAATGTGGCGCGTTGGTACGATCTCGATCCTTCGGAAGCTTTGCGATCAACAAATCGTAAATTTATTCAGCGTTTGGAAGTAATTGAGCAGCTAAGCGATCGCTCCCTAGACAGTTTAACGACCGCCGAACTAGATCAACTTTGGCAACAGGCAAAACAAAAACTCAGTTAATAAAGGTTGGTGCCGTATTATTCAGTGAGTGGCAGCGCAATGCGCCGCCACTCACTGAATAAGAAATTGTGTCTAGTTACTTGAAGGTGCATCGGGCGGTAAAAAGCGAGAATCGGAGATTTCGATCAATTTGTCAATCGAGGTTTCTGCTAGAAATTTGCGAGCTTTAGCCAAATATTCTAAGTGGGGGCATTGATCCCCAAGGACACAGCCATTGGTACATTCTTCTTTGCAATTGACTTGACGAGACATAGTTTTATAAACGTTGTTTGTAAACTAAATTCAATTTACTACAACAGCCTGACAATTCCCATCAGGCTACTCCCTTCCCAGTGAAACTCAAGATATTTTTTACAGTGCTTTGCGCTGTAAAAAATATCTTGAGTTTCGCCGTATGGCACAATGTGGACAATCGTTATATTTTGAACCAATCCTATGATTTCCCATACTCAAATTGCGGAACTAATCCGCGCCGCCTTGCCTGAAGCCAAAGTTCAGGTTGAAGATCCTAACCATGATGGTCAACATTTTTCGGCGATCGTGGTTGCTGATCAGTTTGAAGGTTTATCGATGATTAAGCAGCACAAACTTATTTATGGCGCAATCCAGGAACATCTTGATACTGGCGAAATTCACGCCTTGCAACTAAAAACCTATAGCCTCTCACAGTGGCAAAAAATACAAGTTCAAGTCTTGTAAAATCTCAAAAAGATGGTGGCGCAATGCGCCACTTTTAAAATCACAAAGGTTGCGGCGGCGCAATCTTTGTGTGTGTGATCCCTAACAAAGTTGGTTTTTTAGAATCTAATCGCCAAAAGCTGCGCTAGCATAATCGCCAAACCGTTATGGACACGCTGGACAGGTAAAGTATGGCTAAGTTGAAAATTGGGATTAATGGGTTTGGCAGAATTGGACGTTTAGTCGTGCGAGTTGCCGCAAAACATCCTGAAATTGAAATTGTCGGCATCAATGACCTCGTTCCCTCTGATAACCTTGCGTATTTGCTAAAGCATGACTCCACCCACGGACTCTATCAAGGTGCGATCGCTGCTAAGGAAAATGGGATTGAAATCGATGGTAAGTCAGTTCCCTGCACCGCCGTTCGCAACCCATCGGAATTGCCTTGGGGAGATTTGCAAGCTGACTATGTGGTGGAGTCCACTGGCTTATTTACAGACTATGCAGGGGCGATCGCACATATCAATGGCGGCGCAAAGCGAGTAATTATTTCCGCACCCACCAAAGACCCTGAGAAGGTTCCCACCTTGCTAATGGGTGTCAACCATACGAAATTCAATCCTGAAACCGACCTAATTGTTTCTAACGCAAGCTGCACGACTAACTGCCTAGCGCCGATCGCCAAGGTGCTGAATGATAGCTTTGGCATTGCTGAAGGATTAATGACCACTGTTCATGCCATGACTGCCACTCAGCCCACTGTCGATGGACCTAGCAAAAAGGATTGGCGCGGCGGACGTGGTGCGGGACAAAATATTATTCCTGCTTCTACTGGCGCGGCAAAAGCGGTGGCTTTGGTTTTGCCAGAACTAAAGGGTAAACTTACGGGGATGGCTTTGCGCGTTCCCACACCCGATGTGTCGGTAGTAGATTTGACCTTTAAAACGGAGAAGTCCACCAGTTACAAGGAAATTTGTGCTGCCATGAAGGAAGCTTCAGAAGGGGCATTAAAAGACATCTTGGGCTACACCGATGAACAGGTGGTATCAACAGATTTTCGGGGAGATTCGCGCTCAAGTATTTTTGATGCAGGGGCTGGCATGGAGCTAAATCCTAACTTCTTTAAGGTTGTGTCTTGGTACGATAACGAGTGGGGCTATTCCTGCCGTGTGGTTGATTTGATGATATCAATGGCAAAAAAAGAGGGGATTTTGTAGGTTTAAGCGCCTTCGTCATCAAAAAATAAAGTT
>MNZA01000263.1:0-2321 GCA_001873375.1 Oscillatoriales cyanobacterium CG2_30_44_21 | reverse complement strand
CAACTTTATTTTTTGGTTTGATTTCTTTCGCCAGGCATTCTAAAGGCGATCGCTAAATTAACAAAGCTTTCATTTCTTTGGCTTGACGTAACATTCCCAAGAATTCAAAACTCTTACAAGCCTTTAATGCCCATTCTTGGGATTTGTCGAAGTTTTGGCGAGCTTGCTCAAGACGGGCATAGGTGCGGTGATAGGTAGCGATGCGTTGCAGGTCTTTATTGCGTTCGGCGGCGATGCTTCCTGTGTATAGCAGTTTTTCGGCTTCCACGAGATTGCCTTGGGCGATCGCGATATCCGCCAGCCAGTTTTGAGCGTAATTAGCATATCGCTGCCAGCCGACTTGTTTCGCAAGGTCAAAGGCGCGGCGATAATGTGTTTCTGCCATGCCAATATCACGAGTCCATTATCCCAATGTCCATAGAGATAGCGGTAATAGCTAAGGGAACAAACTAGATCTCTTGCCTCGGTGTAGCGATCGCGTTCGGCACACCAAGTCAATACGGAGGAGAGATTTGACCATTCTGCTTCGAGATGGTCATAGCGAATGTGCCAATCATCCCAATCTTTACCGCCATAGGTTTCGGCATATTTTAAATGCCACTGAATCCAGCGATCGCGCATTAATGCTTCTAAATCTGCATACTTATCAATCTCACTGAGAGTATATTCACGAGTAAGTGAGAGCATTCCATATCTTTGTCCATCGGGCATTTGGGAAATAAGAGATAGCGATCGCAAAATCTCCAAGCCACTCTCCACGATATGATCGTCAGTCAGTCCCGCTACCGCAATTAAAGCAGATGGCATTGGCGGAGAGGCAAACATGGCTAAAGCCATTAACAAAAGATGGGCGGGCTGTCCTCTAAAGAGGGCGATCGCCGACTCAAAGCAAAACTGGCAAATATCGGCGGGTAAAGGTATATCGGAATTAACGAGATTGGCGATCTGTCCGATCACATAAATGATCGCAATGGGCATTCCCCCAAAACGTTGCTGAATTTGTTGAATTTGCGTTTGAGTAAGACTGATATGTTTTTCGGCTATCTGTTGATTGATCAACCGCAAACTTTCTGTTTCCGATAGACATTCGAGCCGTAAGGGAACATGAATAATCGTTTTTTCGCGACTGGTGATAATCGCCTTGGTAATATTAGGAAGTTCGCTTAAAAAAGAGAGAACATCGTCCTTATCATTCAGGGTTTCAAAATTATCGACAATTAGCAACGTACTTTGTGCCGCAAGACTGGTTCGCACACACTGAAGCTGCTCCTCAAAGGTAAGGGTTTGGGTAATTGATTTGTCATCAAGGGTATTGGCGATCGCCTGAAAAATGTCGCGTAGTCCTCGATGGCGCTGTTTTGTTTTCTTTGCTACCCACAAAGGTCTGGAGTTCATCCATGTGAGTTCTAGATTGTGGCAATCCTTCTCAAAGCTGTTAGGTGAAGATGTGACTAAAAAGAACTTAAAATCTACTTTACTTCGGCGAGGCATTTTTAGTTTCAATAATTGTAGAACTGCAAATAATGGTGTCATTGGAGTAGCGAATAAGACGACCAATATAACAATACATCCACCAGAATCTATAACTAATACCTTTCTGAAAGGTCAGCAAGCAGCAAAGAGAGAAACTGCCATAAAGATGATGCCAATAGGAATGCATATTGATCAAATTTGCCAAGTTCTCGATCTATCAATTGAGGAAATAAATCTATTGATAGGCGAAACTGGAGAGTGTAAAGTCTGGGATATATACAGAGAGACAATCAAGACACACAATTACTAAGCACCAAAACAGATGAATATACGCAAAGAACTGCTAGACGAGTTGCTGCAAGAATGTAAAACTCCACCCGACCTATTCGGAGAAGGAGGGATCCTAAAACAACTAACCACTGCGTTAGTGGAAAGAGCATTGGAGGCAGAACTATCCACCCACTTGGGATACGGAAAGCACGAACCCAAGCCAGAAGGACAAAGCAACAGTCGCAATGGCTACAGCCAGAAAAAGATCCAAGGAGACTCTGGTATCGCCGCAATCGCCGTTCCTCGCGATCGCCACGGCGAGTTTGAACCGCAACTGGTGAAGAAGGGTCAGAATCGACTTCCAAGTCTTGGCGCAGTCATTGGGCGAATATTATCCCTTTCTTTGCCTTCCCCCCTGAGATTCGCAGGGCGATTTATACCACCAATGCCATTGAGTCGATGAATAGTAGTTTGCGGAAGGTGATTAAGTCGCAACAGATTTTCCCGACCGATGAGGCTGCCTTCAAGTTGGTTTATTTGGCGATGCGGAATATTTCTAAGAAGTGGACGATGCCGAT
>MNZA01000059.1 GCA_001873375.1 Oscillatoriales cyanobacterium CG2_30_44_21 | reverse complement strand
ATTATTAGGTTTTGATTTGTCCCAAGACAAATGACTGTAGCTATACAAACATATCTTACGAGGATAATTCGCAAAATTCTGAAACTTAGAACTTTACCTGCGGTGCTTTCCGTCTGCTGAAACTCAACCAAGAAATGGCTACGCCATTTCTTGGTTGGAGAACCCATACTGGGTTTATTTTTTAAAACTTATGATGCTATCAGCCTTAATAGGCTGCAAATTAATAAAATTTATTAGTTCCGTCCGTCAATTAGTAGCGCCGCATCGCGGCGCTACGCGTTTTTTACTGGACTAGCTACAGCTATAATTTGCGATTAGCGCCATAAAATAATTTGCTTATCCATGAATCAATTGATTAGTGCCTTCACTCTATTTCTGAGCTTGCTTGTCGAAGCAATTCCATTTTTATTAATGGGGGTGTTGCTATCAGGAGCTTTATTAGTATTTGTGGATGAGCGCAAACTAATCGAACTATTACCGAAAAATCCGCTCTTGGGAGCCTTTGCGGGTAGCGTGTTGGGGTTTATGTTTCCTGTATGTGAGTGTGGAAATGTGCCTGTGGCAAGGCGTTTAATTTCTCAAGGTGCGCCGATTTCGGTGGCGGTTAGCTTTTTATTGGCGGCTCCCACGATCAATCCCATTGTGATTTGGGCGACTTGGACAGCTTTTCGTGATCAGCCTGAAATTGTGGTTTTACGGGTCGTGCTTTCTTTAGCGATCGCCATTATTGTCTCGATGGTATTCAGCACTCAAAAAGATTTAAGCGCAATTTTGCAGCCAAATATTGCACTGGCTTTACCTGCGCCCAAGGTTAAGGCGGGTGCGGTTCCTGTGGGGACATTTTTTTTGGGAGAAGATCGCAGTCAACCCCTAAGTTTGGCGGGCTATAACTCCTCTCGCAGCCAGTCCGTCAGCCAAAAGCCCTTATCCGATCGCCTAAATATGCTGCTCGACAACACCCTTGCCGAAATGCGCGAACTGGGGGCAATTTTGATTCTGGGTAGTGCGATCGCGGCGGTGATTCAGGTATGGGTTCCCCGCGACATCATTTTAAGTCTGGGGCAAGGGCAGGTTAGTTCGATTGTGGCAATGATGATTTTGGCGGCGATCGTCTCGATTTGTTCAACGGTGGATGCTTTTTTTGCTTTATCTTTTGCCGCGACTTTCACCAGTGGATCTCTGCTTGCCTTCCTAGTTTTTGGTCCCACGATTGATTTAAAGGCGATCGGTTTAATCTTGACTATTTTCCAAAGGAAAGCAGTTATTTATATGTTCCTGTTGACGGCTTTGCTAACTTTTTTAAGTTGCCTATTTATTAATTTTCAGATCAATGGCTAATTCTTTCAAACCAGCGATCTAGTTGCGGCACGAATTTTTAAACAAAGCAGCAAGGGTCGACGCATTGCGCCGCCAATTGCTGCTTTAGATTTTTTCTTTTGCTTGGGAAATAATGCGGCTGCCTTGCAAAATACTATTGATTTGCCTCAGCACTTCAAAATCTTCCTCGGGCAAATTGGCGCTAGGAGGAGACTGCGGACTTTTTTCTAGGAAACTAAATGCTTGGCGAAACTCTTGGGGCGTAGCGGCGATCGCATTATCAAAATGGCAAGGAACGATCCGCACAAAATCCCAACTCGCCACCTTATCAGCCCAAGCAATTACCGCTTGCGGATCGCGATTGAGGATCAGAGTTTGCAAAATTGGTGCCACAAAAACTCTTCCATTACCGCGCAACTTTTCAAAGCTATGATACCAATCTTCTCTCCATTTAAAAGGGAACAGTCCGAAGAAAGCTTTTCGCGATCGCTCTGGAGCATCGGTTAAATCTTTTAAGGCTTGAATGAAGGGAACTGTTTCCAAAACAAGGGGACGGAAGAAGAATAGAAATAGAGAAGTTCTTTGCCAGCCACGGATGCGACTTTCCTCGCTGTCAATGATTGGCTCCGTGGCACTATCTCGCGCATGAAATAGCAATGGATAAGGATCGAGTTCTAAAACCTCTGGCGGCTTCTCAGAAATTGCCACAATCGTATCAGTGACCAGCAAAGTCCGCGATCGCTTATCGAGCATCACCACTTCCGCAAATTGCCCTAAGCCCAAATTAATACAACCTAAAATCGCATAGTCAAACTGGCTAGCAAAGGGAGTTTGCTGGATGTCTTCAGGTAAAATCTGAGTTTTTCCCCAAGGCAAACCGAGCCAGCTTAGCGGCAAATTAAATGGGAAGCTCCATTGATGGGGAGAGACATAGACTTGTGCCTTGGGGAACTGACGAGCAAAAGGTCCCACAAACACTTTATGTTCCACACCTGAAACTGTGGGCAAAATGATGTATTTCACATCCCCATGCTCAGCAACTAGTTCATTGACTAATCTGATACATTCAGGAGTCGGAGCTACTGGCGCATATACCAATAGCCCTCCTGCCTCTAACTTCACCACCGTCATCCTGATCGGCACAACTACATAAAAAATCCCTTGGATTTGATCAAATGTCCAGATTGCGTCTTTGACCACTTCCTTGCGAAGTGTCCGCCTCTGACCATAGGGATAAATCGGAACCACCTGCCAAAATTTCCAAGCCCAATCTTGTTTATTATTTTTCCCTGTGGTTGTAACGACCATCGCCTGCAATCTCAATACTTATCTAGTTACAAAATCTGTAGCCAAGTATATCAGCAAAAAAACCAGAAGCAATTGGCGGCGCTACGCGCCGCCAATTGCTTCCTAGTAAAGAATTAGCGTTGCGCCGCAACGCTAATTCTTTACTAGGAAGAGAGTGTAGTCTATTGGGGTTTCTCTGGGTTTTAAGTAAGCGCAAAGCGCCGTATCTGTAGCTGTTTTTTCAGGACACAAAACCCCATAATGAGTGGCGGCGCAAAGCGCCGCCACTCATTATGGGGTTTTTGTAGATTCTAACTCGCAGGAGTGTTGCCTCAAGTCTGCGAGTTGTTACAATTAGTGAGGTTTAATTACCAATAAAGTACTCAGTTGTCACGGCGGAGCCGTGACAACTGAGTACTTTATTGGTGCAACATCAAAATTCAAATAATAGTAAAACTTCGAGATTTAGATTACACAAGGACATGGCTAGGACAAGCGATCGCACTCACACAACTAATCACTATCAAACTCTAAAAATCAATTACAACGCTGCTCCTGCTGATGTCAAAAGAGCCTATCGCGGATTGGTCAAGGTATATCATCCCGATTGCAATCATCATTTGGATAATCATGATGCGATCGCCTCAATTAACCTTGCCTACGAAGTCCTCAGTAATCCTCAGTCAAGAGCTAACTATGATCGCGCTCTAGGGATTAAGCATAGTCCTAACTCCAGTCCAAGGCGATCTCCGACTAAGCGAGAAACCCATCTCAATGAGGATCAAAAGCTTGATCGGTGGGCGAAGCAAGTTTATGAACCAATTATAGAAATGCTGGAAATGATCCTCGATAGTCTGGATGAGCAGATCGATGCTCTCGCTGATGATCCTTTTGATGATGGTTTGATGGAAGACTTTGAGGATTATATTGATGAGTGTCGAGGCTCTTATGCTAAGGCGCAGATTTTCTTTAGGGCATTTCCCAATCCTGCTTCAGCAGCAGGAATCGCCAGCTATCTTTATCATTGTCTCAATGCGATCGCGGACGGTATCGAAGAGCTAAATTATTTCACGATGAATTTTGATGATCGCCACTTGCACACAGGACAGGAGCTATGGCGCAGGGCTGAAGAAATGCGTCATTACGCCCAGTCAGGAATGGAAAGTTTGCAATAAAAAATTAAAAGTGCTGCGAAGCAGCACTTTTAATTTTTTATTGCGGTGCGGGGCAATGCTGGGGTTATTTAGTACTACCCAAAAACATCTTGTAGACAGGATTTTGGCTTTCATCCCAAAAACGATAACCGAGGGTATCGAGAAATGCTTGCCACTCTTCCATTTCCAATGGCGGAACTTGCATCCCCACCACGATCCTGCCGTAGTCGGAGCCGTTGTTGCGGTAGTGGAACAGACTAATGTTCCAATTGGGACTCATGGAACCGACAAATCGCATCAAAGCCCCTGGACGCTCAGGAAACTCGAAGCGATAGAGAAGCTCATTGTGGGCAAGGGGCGATCGCCCGCCGACCATGTGGCGCAGATGCAGCTTGGTTAGTTCATCATCGGTAATCTCAATGGTAGTGAATCCGTTTTCGGCAAAAGCTCTAGAAATATTTGCCGCATCAGCACGATTAATGATTTGGACACCGATAAAAATATGGGCAATTTCCTGATCGGCAATCCGATAGCTAAATTCCGTCAAATTACGCTTGCCCAAAAGTTCGCAAAACTCACGCAAGCTGCCCGATTCTTCAGGTATTGACACGGCAAAAATTGCCTCCCGATGTTCGCCAAGTTCGGCGCGTTCCGCCACAAATCGCAACCGATCAAAGTTCATATTTGCACCACAAGCGATCGCCACAAGGGTTTGCCCTGTGATCCCTTCGCGTTCGACATACGCCTTTGCTCCTGCGATCGCCAAAGCTCCCGCAGGTTCTAAAATTGAGCGCGTATCTTCAAAAACATCCTTAATCGCTGCACAAGTATCATCGGTATCAACTAATAAAATCTCATCAACATATTGCTGGCAGAGCCGAAAAGTTTCCTTGCCAACTTCACGTACAGCGACTCCATCGGCAAATAGTCCCACTTGATCGAGGCGCACACGATGCCCTGCTCTCAGAGATTGCGACATCGCATCAGAATCCACTGGTTCCACGCCAATAATCTTGATTTCAGGACGGAGGCGCTTTACATAGGCAGCGACTCCAGAAATCAGACCACCGCCGCCGATCGCCACAAAAATTGCATGGATCGGCTTCTGATATTGACGCAAAATTTCCATGCCAATCGTCCCCTGTCCTGCGATCACATCAGGATCATCAAAGGGATGGATAAAGGTTAAATTTTTCTCTTGCTCCAGTTGCCGCGCATGGGCATAGGCATCATCGTAAGTATCGCCATGCAAAACCACTTCGCCGCCACGCATCTTGACCGCATTCACTTTTACGATCGGTGTGGTCACGGGCATGACAATAATTGCTTTTGTGCCAAGCTCCTTAGCACTAAGCGCCACACCCTGAGCGTGATTTCCTGCAGAAGCAGCGATTACCCCTTGGGCGATCGCCGTCGATGATAGTTGCACCATTTTGTTATAGGCTCCGCGCAATTTAAAAGAGAAGACTGATTGCATATCTTCTCTTTTAAGCAAAAGCTGATTATTCAATCGCGCCGATAGATTAGGAGCAGTTTCGAGGGGTGTCTCTTGCGCGACATCATACACGCGAGCTTTGAGGATTCGTTCTAAATAGTCAGTCACGGCGCTATCAACTCAGATATTAATTTGGCTTTGCGGCAAAAGAACCGATTTTTAATGGCGCAGCAATGCCGCGCCATCAAAAATCTGGTTCCTTATTTTACGACTGCTTTGATTTGTCTTCATCAATTTCCACATCAATCGCCGAAGCAGAAACTAAACGCTTGCGCTCCTCGATCTCAATACCCAAACTTTGAACCGTTTCTTGGAGTTTCTGAATTTGCACATTTTTATTACGCATTTCAATCGACCTCTGTAAACTAGACCAAACACTAAAAAACCAAGCTAAAACCGCCCCTAAACCCATTGCCAATATTAGTTCAACAGACAATGGCGCTTCGACTTTAAGCTGCGGCGTGAACTGGATCGATGACAGAGAAGTATTTTGAAGAGAGAACAAAACTAAGGCAAGGGCAACGGCAAAGATAATCAAAAAATTTAGTTGACGCACAGAAATCAAACTCCAATTTACAAAATTCACTACAGCCCGTCGAGGTATTTACAGCGCTTTGCGCTTAATTAAAACCCAGAGAAATTTTGGGAAGCGGCGCGGCGCGCCGCTTCCCAAAATTTCTCTGTACTACTCAAAGCCTCAATAGACTGTAAACAAGGGCTGGCTATGCCAGCCCTTGTTTAAATTTACTGGTTTTACAAAACCACAAAGCACTGTAATTTTAATATTGCAAATCATCGAGAGACAAAAAAGTTCGGCTTCGCCGAACTTTTTTGTCTCTCGATGATCAAAATCGCTGCGTTTATTAATTAAGCCTTAACAGCAGTCTTGCGGACACCCGATATCTTGTTACTATTTTGCTTAATCTCTTCCTCAGTTAGAGGCACAATGTCAATGTGATTAAACAGCGTAGTTACAAATGTAAACAGCAAAAATGGTAAAGATGTAACCACAATTAAACCAACTGCACCAAAAGAATAAATTGGCTTACTCATAAGTGACAGGGCTGAGGCTAAAGCGGCAAAAATTACAGCCAACCAAACAATAACTTGTCCTAAAATGTCACTGAGCGTAAGGGTGCAAACAAAGCGATATTTACCAATATCATTCATCATATTTCACCTAAAAAGAATTTATTAAAGTTGTTGTTTAAGTGCTTTGCGCTTGCTCAAACCCCAAAAAATTTTTTGAGAGTGCGAATCCGCCGCGATAAGTCGCTCAACATAATTAAAACCAAAAACCATAGGTCGT
>MNZA01000163.1 GCA_001873375.1 Oscillatoriales cyanobacterium CG2_30_44_21 | reverse complement strand
TGTTCAACATTTTTGAAGTTATGTTCATTTGCCAATGTGAATAGTTCCGCTCATGTAGGGAAATAGGTGGAAGTGGGGAAAAGAAGACGACGCAGGAAATTACGTAAGCCGACCCAAATCCCTTCCATAGTATTGCAATGTACCTCGTAAAAGCCATCGCCATCATCATCACGAGCATACTCACCTTGAGAGTGACAAACGGTCTAACGCTCACGACCAGAAGCAGGTATGCGATTGTAAGCATCAGATTCATCGGTAAAATTAAATGAGCAAATCCTCGGCGCTGGATACGATGCCGCCAACTCAATAACGTTCCATAGTCAAGTCCTAATTCTTCTGCTATGTGTTGGGTCGTTTGCCCTTGTAAAAATCCACGCAATATCAACATGATCTGACTAAAGATGTAGTGGCTTCCTGACAAGTCCGTCCCTGTAAATATGTGAAACACTCTGCCATATTCCCGACACTTGTATTTGACGATAGGTGAGCGTTTACGATCATGCGGCGCTCTTCCTGCTGGTAATGCGTGTCCACTTGGACAATTCAGTCCCTGCGGATGGAGGATCTTCATTAGCCATTCATAGCAGGCTTGCTCATCTAGCAATTCAGTTAGGGGAAACTTGATCATGGCATCTCAGATGATTAATCAATACGACTTCCTATTATTTTGCCATTTCACCTGCTTCCCCAGATGAGCGAGGCAATCGCTAATTTGTGAAGAGAAGCGATCGCGCTATAAGTTACAATCAAGATCGTTATGGTGAGAAATACCAACAATTGAGTTAATGAGTCCAACTGTTTTTCGTAAGGACGGCTACCGTTTTCTCCAGAGAAGAATCGAGAATGCACGTCCACGTTCAATCTCAACATGGTGAAGCTAAATTTTGGCTAAAGCCAACAATTGAACTTGCTCAACATACAGGGATCTCTCAACGTGAAATCAATGCAGCACTTAAACTTGTAAAAGATAATGAACAAGAAATCCGTATTGCTTGGAACAGACATTTCCCAAGTTGAAGTAACTAATATATCTCCTCATGGGCTTTGGTTGCTTTTAAACAACGAAGAACTTTTTCTGCCATTTTTTGAATTTCCTTGGTTTCGGGATGCAAGTATTTCCAAAATATTTAATGTTGAACTTCCATCGCCAAACCATCTTTACTGGTCAGATTTAGACATTGATATATCCGTTGAATCAATTCGCAATCCAGAAAATTTCCCACTCTTTAGCCAAGTTGGATAAATTTAGTTGGCGATCGCCAAATCTAACCCACGCTCAAAAATTTCTGCGATCGCCAGCATCTCACCATCAGTCGTCATGAACTTGTGATCCTTAGTAGCTCTAATGCGATCGCCATTTTCTAACTCATATTCAAAAACTTCTTGACTACCGCGATCGTGCCATTGGGCGATCGGTTGAGTATAGACAAATCCATTCTCATCGACACTGTAAACATGACATTCGATTTGCTGCTCCACGATTTTACCGATCGCCATTAAGCCATATTCCACAGTGCGCACTAACGTATCGTAACTGAGACAGTACTCCGCAAAAATCACCATTTGATCGAAGAGATCATTAGAAATCTCAGACCTAATACCATTTTTAGCGCAACCATCAAGGAAAATAGAACGTTGCTTTTCCATTTCTTCGGGCTTCTTTTTACCCATCGCACGCCGCAACATATCCGCAGCACCGAGGGAATATCCCGCCAGTTCCTGCGCCATTTTCATAATTTGCTCTTGGTAACAGTTATGGGTGACGACTCCATTGGCAAGAAAATAGGGAGAGCTTTGATTTGCCATTTCAAGATCAAAACATTCAGATGTTCCCCAATCTTCAACAGATACTACATATACTGGACGAGCATCCTGTAGATATGTCTCTGTATAAATCTTTTGATACGCTTCTGTCCAACCTGTAATCTTTGTCGCATATTGCGATCGCACGGGTTTAACCATTACGCCCGTTTGCAAAGAACGCTTTGCTGTTTTACGACTTTCTCGATCTGTGGTAGCGATCGCATCTTCTAACTCTTCCTGCATTCTTAAAGATGGAACAGGTATAAAATTACTCTTTTTCTCCCCAGTTAGTTTATCTGGTAATCTTGGCTCACCAATTAGCTGATAAAAACGGGCGATATCCGTAATCATTACATGGGTTGAATGCAGAGAATAGGAGATTTTTAGACTGCTCAGCAATTGCCCTACTTGCTTAATAAGTTGATTGGAAATACTACGGAAATAAGGATTTTGAGTATAGGAACCATCGCTATCCCATAACCCTCGTAAAACATCAATGCGATCGCTTTCTTGATAATCAACCATATCAATAGGTAAATGCTTGTCTTTAGAATTAACTTTCCAGTTTCTACCACCATAGATTTTATCCATAAAGATAGTTAATGGTGTTGGCTGTGGTTGAGTCTTAAACTTTGCATAGGCATACCAGCAACGAGTATGAAAATAATGCTTTGGTTCACCTTTCCATACTTCAGCGATCAGATTAGCAACCCAAATAGCAGTTTCTTCATTAGAGCAAGCAATATTTGGAGAACTAGAGGTTAAATGTCCATCACCGACTAATAAACCTAATAGATAGGCTTCATTGTAATTAAGTGATTTATTATTTTTAGAAACTTGCCAAGTTTCATAGATGATTGAGCTATTTACATGAGCGTTTTTAATATTCCCTAAAGACTTTAACTCGTAGGCAAACTGATCTCCCTGTGGCGTGAGAAAGCGATGCTCTGGCGTACAGAAAATTTCTGTACCTGTGGAGAGCGTAATCTTGACAATCGATTTAATTCCACTTTGCCATTGTTTCGCAACCTTTGCTGACCATACGCGCTTGCCATCGGAGGAGAGAATTAAATCACCTTTGCAAATGTTCTCAATTGCGGTGCTTGTGCCATCTGGTTTAGCAATTAAAGTTCCTTTTGCAAGACACAATACGCCGTAAGTGTTGTTTAGTATAGGTTCTAGGGTATGGTGCTGATACTCGATCGCTTCACGACCATGTTTACGATTGATGAACTTGGGAATTAGTCCTGCATCCAAAGGACCCGGACGATAGAGCGCCAGAATCGAAGAAATGTCTTCAAGATTGGAAGGTTTGAGATCTTTGACAATCTGCTTCATGCCTGAAGATTCTAATTGGAAGATACCTTCAAGATCGCCTTTTTCTAATAGCTTGTAGGTTTTTTGATTTGCTTCAGTGAGCATATCGGGGGCGATCGCATCGATATGAAAATTGGGATCTTGATTGTCTCGAATTAGCTTACTGGTATGCTCAATCGTGGTTAAGTTGCGTAATCCCAAAAAGTCCATTTTTAATAGACCCAGAGATTCTAAATCTTCCATTGTATATTGCGTGACGACTTGTCCTTCATTACTGCGCTGCAATGGCACAACCTCATCCAATGGAAAAGGTGAAATTACCACCCCTGCCGCATGAACACCTGAACTTTTGTTCACGCCTTCGATCCGCATTGCCATGTCTAGCCATTCAAAGACTTTAGGATCATTTTTGTAGCGATCGCGAAATTCTGGGGCTGGCGATTCTTCGGAAATCATTACCTTTAATTTGGCGGGTTTACCACGAGATACAGGAATCATTTTTGCCATTTTATCGGATTCGCTGTAGGACACATCTAGCACCCTTGCCACATCTTTGAGAACTGCTTTGGAAGTCAAGCGGTTAAAGGTGACAATTTGCGCGACTCGTTCCTGTCCATAGCGTTGGGTGACATAATCAATCAATTCGCCACGGTGATCGATACAGAAGTCCGTGTCAATATCAGGCATTGACTTCCGTTCAGGATTGAGAAATCTTTCAAAGAGAAGTCCGTGATGAATCGGATCAATATTGGTGATTCCCAAGGAATAGGCAACTAGAGAACCTGCGGCACTGCCCCGCCCAGGACCCACAGGAATTTTTTTGTCTCTGGCATATTTGATGTAGTCCCAAACTACTAAGAAGTAAGTTGCAAAGCCCATTTGCATGATAATTCCCAATTCAAAACGCAAGCGCTCTTGATAGTTTTGAGGAATTTCAGCATGGGTTTTAACATTAAATCTTTGCAACAAGCCTTGCCATGTCACTTCTTCAAAATAAGTATCGGCAGTATGTCCTTCAGGAATGGGGTAATCAGCGGCACGGGGGTCGCGCATGAGGTCATAGGGCTTGACTTTGGCAGCAGCGTGGAGGGTGTTGGCTAGCGCTTCTTCAATTAACTCATCTTCCAAATGATCGCGAAATAGCTGCTTCATCTCCTTATAGGATTTGAGATATTCCATCCCGCTATAACGGAGGCGCTTCTCATCGGAAATTAATTTTCCTGTTTGAATGCAGAGCAGCGCATCATGGGCTTCCACATCAGAACAAGAAGTGAAGTGAGAGTCGTTAGTAGCGATGACGCGAATATCCAGTTCTCTTGCGATTTTATAAATCTCTACATTCACAATCCGATCTTCTTGATAGCCGTGATCTTGAATTTCTAAGTAATAATCATCGCCAAAATGCTCTTTGTACCAAGCCGCAACCCGCCGCGCTTCTTCGCGATCGCCTTTCATGATCGCCTGTGGCACTTCTCCCGCTAAACATCCAGAAGTAAGCATTAATCCTTCTTTATATTGCAGAAGATAATCTTTGCTGATACAGGGACGGGCAAACATCCCTTTACCTTGAAAACCTTGTAAATGAGAAATAGAAGTTAATTTAACAAGGTTGCGATAACCTTGGGTATCTTTGGCGAGAACGCATTGATGATATTTTTTTCCTTCTTTGTCTCCTCTCTTATATTGTTTGGTAATGTCGCCATTCAAGACATACATTTCATTGCCAATGATTGGCTTGATCCCTTTAGATTTGCAAGTTTTGATGAGTTCGATCGCCCCATACATGACTCCATGATCGGTCAAGGCGATCGCGGGCATACCTAATTCCACTGCGCGGCTGACTAGGTCAGGAATCTGACTAGCACCGTCCAATAAACTATATTCGGTATGAACGTGTAAACCCACAAACTCAGACATAGCAATCTCAAAAATCAACTTTAAGTGATCATACTCTCTTCCCACTGCAGAATATGGCGGTGTGCGGCTAAGCCACACACCGCCATATTCTGCAATTAGCGTTGCAGTGCTTTACACCGCAACGCTAATTCTTGGTTTTATGTGCCTATAATTACAGAGATTTGCGCTTTCATAAATTTCTGGCAAGGCTGTACAGCCTATTTAGGCGAACCCAGAGAAAGTTTTGAAAATGGCGCTTCGCGCCATTTTCAAAACTTTCTCTGGGTTTTAAGTCAGCGCGAAGCGCTGTGAAAACTTGGGAGATTAAAGATCAGTGTTAGAAATCAATAACCTTAGTGTTAACTATGGCGGTATTCAGGCTTTACAAGATATCAATTTGACAATTAATGAAGGCGAAATAGTAACTTTGATTGGGGCAAATGGCGCGGGCAAAACGACAACCTTACGCGCTATTTCTCGATTAGTTGCGCCAAAATCAGGGCAAATTATTTATAACGGTCGAAATATTACTAACCTTAGACCAGATCAAGTTGTTAAAGCTGGGCTTGCTCATAGTCCAGAGGGGCGCAGAGTCCTGACTAGGCAAACGGTATTGGATAATCTGGAACTGGGTGCATTTTTGCGGGGCGATCGCTGGGGGATCAAAGCCGATATCGAAAAGCAATTTCAGATTTTTCCACGCCTTGGTGAGCGGCGGGATCAATTAGCAGGAACACTAAGCGGCGGCGAACAACAGATGTTGGCGATCGCCCGTGCGGTGATGAGTCGCCCTCAACTGTTACTGCTCGATGAGCCGAGTTTAGGGCTAGCGCCCCAAATTGTTCGCGACATTTTTAAAACTATTGTTAACTTAAATCAGTCAGGGGTAACTATTTTGCTAGTTGAGCAGAATGCCACCCTAGCCCTTCAAAATGCCCACCGCGGCTATGTGATGGAATCGGGAATAATTACCATCGAAGGCAAAGCTACCGACTTATTAATTGATGAAAGGGTGCGACAGGCGTATTTGGGTTAAGTACCTATGCAAAGCTATTTTGACCTACACTTTAATGTAGATACCTAGCGCGTCAAATTGTTTCGTATGATTGAGACCCTTAATAAGTTGCCTCGTTGGTTTTCATTGGGCTTAACCTTCCCCCTAATCTTCCTAAATGGGTGGTTATTGCTTTTGCTGGGACGACAGCTGCAACCCTTAGTTAGTATTCTCATTACAGCAACAGTTATTTCGTTTTTGCTAGATTATCCGATTCGATTTTTGACTACGTTAAAAGTCAATCGTGGTCTTGCCGCAGGATTAGTAATCCTTGTATTTTTTATGTTGCTGGGAACCTTAGCAATATTTTTAGTACCGCTAATCTTGGCGCAGGCAAATGAGCTATTAGTGCGCCTACCAGAATGGATTAAGTCTGGACAGCAGCAATTGCAGACCCTTCAGACATGGGCAATTGCTCAGCAGTTACCGATTGATTTTACTGGATCGTTCAATCAACTTTTTAATCAACTCATTGAGAAGTTGACTGGTGTATTGCGATCGCTTACCACGCAGCTTTTTAGCCTCGTATTCGGGGCGATCGGCAGTATCGTCAATATATTTTTAACTCTGATATTTTCAATATTTTTAGTGGTGCGCGGTTCCTTTTTATGGAATGGCTTGTTAGGCTGGCTGCCACCAAAATGGAACACCCAAGTTAGAAATTTATTGCCACGCAATTTTGAACGCTTTATTGTGGGGCAGGTAACCCTAGCGACAATTCTCGGCGTTTCTCAAACCACTGCCATGCTGATTCTGGGCGTTCCCTTTGCCCAACTTTTTGGTTTTGGCATTGGTCTAGCTAGCCTGATCCCTTTAGGTGGCTCTAGCACAATTATCACGGTGAGTCTACTGATCGCCTTGCAAAATTTCTGGCTCGGGATCAAGGTTCTTTTAGTCGCTGTGGCAGTGATTCAAGTTGTAGAAAATGTCTTGGGTCCAAGAATTGTCGGCGAGTTGACAGGGTTGAATCCAGTCTGGATGTTAATTTCCCTAGATGTCGGTTTTAAGTTGAATGGTGTTTTGGGGCTGTTTGTGGCAGTGCCGATCGCGGGATTCATCAAGGGTACATTTGACACGATTCGCGGCGTGGATGCAGCTCCCGCAGTAGAGGCGATCGCGTCCGTTCACACAGAAGTCCCGAAAAAGTAATAAAACTCAGAAAATAAGGGTC
>MNZA01000202.1 GCA_001873375.1 Oscillatoriales cyanobacterium CG2_30_44_21 | reverse complement strand
AACCGTTTCTTGATTTCCCTGATTGTCTCGTCACTGACGCTCTTGAATCTGACTTTTGCTTGCTTCCGTCTTGTCTCCATCATGACTACCGCCGTATTTAGCAGATAGCCGAGCTGGCGCTCATCTGTGTTTCGCGCTAGTTCTCTCGATATCGTACTTTTGTCTCGATTCATCCGCCAACCGATCTCTGATATCGATAGTTGCTCGATTACTCTAAGTTTATACAGTTCACTTCTTTCTGTGGTGCTAAGATGGCTAAAGCTCATGAGGGTATCCTTGTTGTTGTGATTAATATCAGAATATCTTTGTGAGTCCTTTTATGCAAAGACTCCTAGGTGTTGCATTTCATCCTTGAATTGGCGAGACGGTATTTGGGTTTGACAAACATGAAAGTTGCAATGTTAATAATGGCGCATCATCAACCTAGTCATCTAGCGAAGCTAATTAAAGCGTTGAATTGTGACTGGATTCATTTTTTTATCCACTTAGATAAGAAAGTGGATATTGATGAATTTGTAAAAATGGCTCCTAAGGCTAACAATATTACATTTCTTGATAATAACCAAAGAGTAAAAGTCTACTGGGCTGGTTATAGTCAAGTTAAAGCAATTTTGATTGTTCTGAATACAGCCCGTCAACGTGAAGAAAACTTTGATCGTTTTTGTTTGATTAGTGGTTCCGACTTCCCGATTAAGAGTGTAAACCAAATAGAGGAAGAGTTTAATACCAAGAAAGAATTTATGCGTATAGATAGACAAATCGGAGAGAGTTACTTCAATTCTCATCGCAGGTTTGTAAAATATTTACACTTTATGGATTATCCATTACTAAAACGATTTGACTTGTCTGAGAAAATCTCCAGAAAGATTTACAAAAAAATCAATCTTTATCATGGCTCTACATGGTGGTCGCTTACAAGTGAATGTGTGGACTACATAATGAAATTTTTAAACAGCAATAGAGACTATATTAATTTTCATCGCTGGACTCTCTCATCAGACGAGATATTCTTTCACTCTATAGTTAAAAATTCTCCATTTGCTTCAAATATCAGTCATGATTTTGAACAACTATCTTCACCTGATAATAGTTCCTATTTTGAATTAAATGAACATGGCTGCACGTATATTGATTGGAATGCTAAAAATATTATTTTACCTAAAGTTCTAGTCGAAGAAGATTTCAATAATCTCACAAGTTCGCAATGTTTATTTGCTAGAAAGTTTGATCACATCAAATCCGCTAGACTTATTGAAATGCTTCAGGAAAAATATCTGCTTGATATCTAATTTTGTGTAAATTACACAGCTCTTTGCCCTTGCTTAAAACCCAGAGATACTTTCTTCCCACTATAAAATTAGATATTAAAAACCAAAAATTAGCGTTGCGGCGCTTTGCGCCGCAACGCTAATTCTTCACTGGGAAGGGAGTAGCCTAAATAAGCTATAACACAGTTGTAAATTATTTTTAACTAATATCTAGCAGAAAATCACCCATGAATATTGCCATCATTAGTAAGTCAAATCGATATGCTGGTGGAGCAAGTAAAGTTGCCGAAGACTTAGCGCTCTGGTTGAATGAAGAGGATGGGTTTCATGCTGATCACTTCATAGCTTTTCCAGAAGATAACTTGGCTCCATTTCAGAAACGGTTATATGGTTCTGAATTCAATACTAGGCTTTGCAAGTCCACTCATAAATTTACTAGCAAGCTTGGCTTTCGTGAGATTTTACCCGTTGAATATTGGTTTAACTTACATAAAGTTATTGATGAATATGACATAATCCATTTTCATGACTTGTTTTTGTCTACATCACCGATCACTTTAGCTTTGGCAGCGCGGCGAAAACCTACTTTTTTTACGGTGCATGATTGTTCGGCTTTTACAGGTGGCTGTTTGTACCCGATGGGATGCGATAAGTTTATAAGTAACTGCCGTCAATGCCCCCAACTCGGACAAGATACTTGGAAACAGAGGGTTCGCGATCGCTCCAAAGAGATTCAGTCTATTAAGCGCTACATTACCAATCATTTTGATATTCGTTATATTTTTCCTAGCAATTGGATTGCTCAACAAGCGGCGATGGCGATGGAATTTAAGATTCCACCTGTAGTCGTTCCTAATGGAGTTGATCTAGAACCATTCCAACTGAACTGTAAGAATGAAGCTAAGGACAGTTTCCACATTCCTGAACAGCGATTAGTTGTGATGATTGTGGCTGTATCTCTGAATGACGAAAGGAAAGGTGTGGCTTATGCTGTAGAGGCGATTCAGAGTATACGAGACTTGAATCCCCTTGTAATTATGGTCGGTAATCCAAGCATAGATTTACAAGCAGCTTTGCAGGGAATAGAAATAATGGCAATGGGTTTTATTTCTGATGCTCTTCTGATGGCAAGGGTTTATGCTGCTTCTGATGTGGTTTTATTTTGTTCTCTTGCCGACAACTTACCACTTACGATACTCGAAGCCATGGCGGCTTCAACGGTGGTGGTGGGTTTTGATACTGGCGGAGTGCCAGATATGATCAAATCTGGACATAATGGAATCTTAGTGGAACCAAAAAATCAAGATGCTTTAAATCAAGCGCTAAGAAAAGTTTTACTATCAAAAGAAATTTTAGAAATGTCCCGAAATGCTCGTTATGACGTGGAAAAGTACTTCTCTAAGTCTATATTTTTAAAGTATCATATTCAAATGTATAGAGAAGTATTGAGCTTGTAATAAATTCAAAAGCGTTGCGAAGCAACGCTTTTGAATTTATTATTGGTTGGGGATTGAGCGTAAAGCGCTTTATGTTTTAGGCAAAATTTGCTTTGCTGTAGATAGAAACTTTTGTAGTAAATGTGTTTGCGCTCCAAAATGGATATGGACATAGGAGGCATGGACTTGATGATTTTGCCAACCTTCAGGAGGATATTGCAGTTGAGAATTATAGCCTTGGAGAGAGTACAAAGGTCGATCGCCTATTTGTTCTAAAGATGAGCGATGAAATTCATGTCCCCAGACCCGATCGCCTTTATTGACTAGAGGGCTATCTTGCAAGGCGATCGCCTGTCGATATCCGAGCGTTAAGCGCTTACCCATTTTCGCCGCCGTCGGAAAAATATTTACCATAGGGAAGGATTGTTCTTGAAAGTCCACAATGCGATCGCAGAGATACATTAAACCGCCACATTCAGCATAGGTGGGCATCCCTGATTTGATGGCAATGTGAACTGATTCCCTCGCGTTTTTATTGGCAGACAGTTCAGCGGCAAAGACTTCGGGAAAGCCACCACCAAAGTATAAACCTTGAATATTTTCGGGTAAATGGCGATCGCTAATTGGACTCCAAGGTACTAATTCTGCGTCCAGTTCGGCAAACAGGTCGAGGTTATCGGCGTAGTAAAAACTAAAGGCTTGATCTTGGGCGATCGCAATGCGAAGACCCTCACCCCCAGCCCCTCTCCCAAGGGGAGAGGGGAATAATATTTCTTCTCCTCCTCTCCCTTTGGGAGAGGGGGCTGAGGGGTGAGAGTTTTCCATAAGTGGCAATAACTTCTCCCAGTCAAAGCAAGTTTCTCCCAGATGCGCCAATCTCTCAATGATTTCATCAAGGTCGGACATTTCCACAGTGGGGATTAGTCCTAGATGGCGATCGGGAATGGAGATATTGTCTTGACGGCGCAGAACTCCCAAAATCGGTAAGTTTAGCGGCTCTAAAGCCTGAGTGAGTAATTCTAAATGGCGATCGCTGCCAACACGATTGAGAATGACACCTACTAGCTTAACTCTGGGGTCAAAGGTGCGATAGCCGTGGGCGATCGCGGCAATAGAACGGGAAGTGCTAGCGCAATTGAGAATCAGAACTACAGGGACATCCAGCAATCTGGCAATGTGGGCGGTGCTGGCGGTGTCGTCTTTGCCTGTTGCGCCGTCAAACAGTCCCATGACTCCTTCAATCAATGCGTAATCTGCATTTTGAAAATATTGGCTAAAGCAAGATTTGACATAGCTTTCAGAAGTCAATACGGGATCGAGATTACGGCAGGGATTTCCTGTGATGTAAGTGTGAAACATGGGATCGATGTAATCGGGACCCACCTTAAAAGATTGGACATGAGATGGCGATCGCGCTTTTAGGGCTGCCAACAATGCCAAAGTCACGGTGGTTTTACCCACTCCACTCCGTTCACCTGCGATTACAATTGCCATGTTTTATAGTCTATTTCGGGTAACACCAAATAAAGAAATGGCGTAGCTATTTCTTTATTTGAAAAAATATACTGGGTTGGGTTTTCAACTCACAAAACTGTAGTCTCACTTTTGTGAATTGGTAATTAGCTAGGCATAAGTAACCTAAAAACCAAGAATGTTGTTCCGCCCGCGTAGCAGGCGGAACAACGTCTGGTTTTGGGTTTTAGTTATGTTGAGCTATTTATAATTCCAGAGTGGAGCTTGTACTTCCCTCGTATCAGGAGAGCATAAACTCGCTAAAGACAGTGTAGCAGCGCTAAATCAGCGATCGCTGTATATTTGATTGCGATCGCTGTCGTGCCAAGGAGTCTCAGCAAAGCTTGCATTGGGCAGCTTAGGTAAGCCCCATTGCTTAACTAAAAACTGTAATAAACGATCTTGCGATCGGTGAAATGCATCCAGATCGCCTTCACCACGATTGGCGATCGCAAACCAAATTACCCCATATTTTTTTGTTTGGAAAACTCCCGCAAGGGCGCTCACATCGGACAAAGTGCCAGTTTTGACGATCGCTCCTGCGGGCATTTTACGATCTTCAATTGTGCCGCAGTTGCAGTTACTCATGGGAAACAAATCAGCTAAGGTCAGCCCCTCAACTTGAGCGCGATTGTGAATCTCCATCAAAATCGCCACGTTAGCTCTAGGGGAAATTTGGTTGGCTTGCCCCAGCCCTGACCCATTAATTAACTTGATCTCGTTTGATGAAATTCCTGTCGCTTGTGATGTCATTATGGCAACTTGCTTGCCGCCGCCCAATTGCGCCGCCAGCATTTCTGCCATCGCATTATTGCTGAAGGTATTCATCTTTTTGAGAATTTGCCAGAGCGGTAAGGATGCGTGACGGATAAGTAATTTGCGATTGGCTTGAGGCGAGAGGTTTGTCGAAGTGCGAATATTACCTAAAATCACTAATTCAGGTTTTGGGGTTCCTGCGGGCATAGTGGCATGCTCGGTGACTTCGCCTTGCCATTGGCGGCTGTCGAGGGCGACTCGCAAAAGACTCGCAGACTCTGGAAGCTCCGCCTCAAAGTTCATCGCAAAATTACCAGCAACTACAAGGTTGCCTTGCACGCGCTTAATTCCTAGCTGATTGAGTTTATTCCCCAGCGCGATCGCCTCTTCCCATACAAACAAGGGATCGCCATTGCCCTCAATCACCAAATCGCCTTTGATCGTATCCCCAGAAATATCCCCCGTTATCGAAACATCGGTCATAAACCGGTGGTTAGAACCCCAAGTTAACAGAGCCGCCAATGTGGTTGCACTTTTGGTGAGGGACGCAGAGGGCAAAGGACGACTCGACAAACGACCTGCGGCGATCGCGCCATCATGGGACTGAATCCAAACTCCTTGATCGGGGTTAGTTAATCCTGCTTGCTGAAGCTCACTTAGCATTGCCGAAATTGCCTGCTTCGCATCGGGATCAGCTTGACTCGTAGCGATCACTTCGGAGGCTAAAACTGGACGGGTAGCATAGCTGACGATTGCTCGAGGTACTGTGGCGATCGCCCGACCATCAAGTGCTTGGGTCGAGATCGTCAGTAATAATGCGCTAGCTAGGCTCCAAGTTGTCATTATAAATTTACGGTTTAACTTAACAACAAGTGAAGTATAACTTCTGCCATGTCTCTGGAGATGAAGCGCTCAAACCCAAATCAGTAGAAAATTTAAAAGCGTTGCGTAGCAACGCTTTTAAATTTTTTGGTTACATACTCGCTAAAGCAGATATTTTAGCGATTTTATCGTTACTCAGCCCCTCCAACTCATCAATACTCAACCAACCCTCTTTAACAAGCCCCGCGAATACAAAAAGCAAAATCGGCAACCGATAATCATAACGACCATCAACTTCATGACGCTTGACGCTCAAAAAATCATGGAGACTCCACATATCATCAATCTCTTTGACAGAACTAGCTCGAAGTCGCACTGAATCAATTAAAGCCCTGATTTCGCGCTTGTAAGCAATATCAAAGGCTTTCTTAGCCGTGGTTTCTTCTGTAACTGTCCATTCAGCATTCATTACTTGCATTATTTAAAAAATTTATGAGGGCAAAGATTTATTTATATTAAGAATAATAACAACTTATATTCCGAATTGGCAATTGTACTAAATGTCTTTAGTTTCGGTGGATAGGCGATCACCTATCCACCGAAACTAAAGACATTTGCGCTTAAACCTCAGCCAACAAAAAAACCCTCAAAGCGTTGCCAAGCGGTGCTTTAAAGATTTTATATCGGGGTTTATTTGATCATTCAGTTGCCATAACTTCAAGGATTATTGATGCGGCGCGAAGCGCCGTACCAACAATCCTTAGTTGTCTAAAGATTATTCGCATTAAAAATTTATGCAAATGTTTAGTCAAACATTTGCTATTATATAAATCGCTCTTTTGCAAACCTCAAAAGCAAATAGACAAAAGTAGGGTGACTGGCGCAGTGGTAGCGCATCGGACTCTTAATCCGCTGGTCCTGGGTTCGAATCCCAGGTCACCCATATAAATTTTGGGAAGCGGCACTCT
>MNZA01000099.1 GCA_001873375.1 Oscillatoriales cyanobacterium CG2_30_44_21 | reverse complement strand
AGCGGGCGGAACCACCTTCTTGGTTTTAATACAAAAGCTTAAACATCGACAAGCTGAGAAACTGATCGCAATGGTTCTAATAATATTCCTAAAATCTGATCCACCTCGCTGATATAGTATTCCACCACATCGATATGGACTAAATTCTTTTCTAACTTCATAAATCGCCAATTTGTGCCACTAGTAACGACTCCATAAATAATTGGGATTTCGTTATGGTGCTGTTCATTAAAGATTTGAGCCGCCACCATCGCCGCAATGCATTGACCGACACCACCAAAAATATCTTCTCGCTTTGCCTCAATAATAATCACTACAGGATCTGTGATCTCCAACTGTTCTTCAGAACTGCTCAACAAAAAATCGCAAAACCCTGTTAACCCTTGATCGCGATCAACCGTAAACTCTGAACCAGAAAATAATGAAATTTTATAGTTTAGTTGGCGGCGAACTTCGCTCAAAACTTGAGCAATAATAAATTCTGACCTTGCTTTCTCTGTGCCAACTGCGATCGCAAAGGATAGGTTTTCTTGAAGCAGTGTCGTCAAGATTTGGGAAGGTGCAACTTTAGCTATACCTGCAAAAAGATTTGTCTTTTCGTCAATGGTTAACTGAAAAGCTTCTTTGACCTTGCTAAAGGTGAAGTCACTGTATGCCATAGAAACCTAAGTTTTTGTGATGCTCCCATTTTACTTGTTTTATTTACTTATTTTGCGATTTCCAATAATAATCATTGGATAGCTAAGATTCTTTTGAGGTATTCCAAGCCTTATGTTAAATTTAGATTTATTAACTTAACAATTTGCTAAATTAGCAGCTTAAAAAAATTGTGACTTCATCTGTTTTATCTATCGAACAAATAACTCACCTCATTGAAGGCTTAAAAAGTTTACCCCCTTCCCAAAAACATGAACCAACTTTTATGGAGATTGCGGGATATCCTCACTATGAAAATGTTTGTAGCAATATACTTCAGTTTTATCTTCAGCCAGATAATGAACATGGATTTGGTTCACTTCTTTTAGATTCATTGTTTACACTTATTAATGAGGAGGTAGTAATTAATGGACAAAATATTGATGTAAGGCGTGAAGAATCTACTGATATAGGTAATCGTATTGATTTAGTGATTAAATCTGACGATTTTGTTTTGGGAATTGAGAACAAACTTTTTGCAGATTTGTATAATGACTTAGGTGATTACACAAATCATCTTGAAAATAAATATCTACGAGAAGACCGCCCAGTTTACAAAATAATATTGTTGTTAGACCTTATTCAGATAACACCTAGTAAGGATATACATGGATTTAAGCCCATTACCTATGCTCTATTCTTCGAGAAAGTTATCGAGAATATTGGTTCCTATTTTCTAACTGCTCGTGAGCCGCATGTAGCGTTCCTGCGTGACTTTATTCAAACTATTCAAAATTTACAAAGAAAAACTTCTATGGATCAGCAACGGTTGACATTCTTTCATGATAATCAGCATGATCTCGCAAAACTACCTACTGAAGTTGATGCTTTAAGGAAAGATATGAGAGAAAAAGTAAATCAGTTAAGAGTAATAATCGCAGATGAAGCGGCTCTATTACCTTTTGACATTGAATCAGGCGTATGGCGATTTTCTGATTTACGAGATTTCCTATGGTGCACAGTTAAAACAAGTAATTCCTTTTGGTTACAAGTTGATTTTGAACTAACGCCCGTAGGGTGGAGAAGTCGATTCTTTTACAAGAAAAATGGTGGTATCAATGATGTTAAACAGTGGGTCAACGCACGAGAAATTCAGTATGAAATCTTACCTGACGAAAGACGACTGATATACAGAGATAAGCTGCCATATGACAGTAGTATCCAAGAAGTGGGAACTTGGGGGCTGGAAGTTTTGAAAAAGCTAACAACTGCTCCCGTAGTTTAATTTTCATAATGACTTGAAGATTTGCTATGAGGAACTTTGAATATGACAACAACAAAAGTCAGTCTAATTCGGCTAAACATGGAATTGACTTTGTTGAGGCTCAAGAATTATGGAATGATTGCGATTTGCTAGAGATTCCAAGCAAAATCGAAGGTGAAATACGCTTTGTAGTTATTGGTAAAATAAATAGCAAGCATTGGTCAGGAGTTATCACCTACCGAGATCAAAATATTCGGATTATTTCTGTCCGTAGATCACGCATACCAGAGGTTGCCCTATATGAACGCCAAGGAATTTGACCGAAAATTTGACGATGGAGAAGAGGATATCATTGAAATGCTTGATCTATCCAAAGCCAAGCGTCCATTTGCTACTCAAAAAAGGCTTAGCATTGATCTACCTATCTGGATGATTGAGCTAATTGATCGCGAAGCAAACCGCTTAGGTGTAACGCCTCAAACTATTATTCAAACCTCCCTCGCTAAACATTTAGCTACTAGCAAACCCTAAAATTAACTTCAGTTATGCCCGTACCCGTAGAACAGTTACTAAATTCTGAAATTCTGAAACCTGCTCGTTACTTGGGTAACGAGTTTGGCGCAGTACATAAGCCTTGGGATCAGGCGATCGTGCGCTGGTCGCTGACCTATCCTGAAATTTATGAAGTGGGCGCGTCCAACTTGGGGCATATCATCCTGTACAGCATTATCAATGCTCAAGACGGTCAGCTTTGCGATCGCGCCTATTTACCAGCCCCTGACCTCTCCGCAAAACTCCGCGAAACTAAAACTGATTTATTTGCGGTGGAGTCTAAGCGATCGCTGCGGGAATTTGATATTTTGGGATTTAGCCTTAGCTATGAGCTAGGCGCAACCAATGTATTGGAAATGTTGGATCTAGCTCATATTCCGATGACTTGGCAAGAACGGAATGAATTAAGTATTGAAGAATGTCCGTTAATTTTTGCTGGCGGACAAACTGCCACTTCCAATCCTGAACCCTATGCGGACTTTTTTGATTTCTTTGCCCTTGGTGATGGCGAAGAACTATTACCTGAAATTGGTGAAGTTCTCAAAGCCTGCAAATTGGCAGGGAAAGATCGCCGTGAAACCTTGTTAGCGCTTGCCAATGAGGTCAATGGAGTCTATGTGCCAGCGTTCTATGACATGGATGAGAAGACGGGTGCAATTAGTCCTAATCGCAATGATGTATCGCCTCGCGCATTGCGGCGTGTGGCGACACCGATGCCCGAATATAGCATTGGCTTAGTTCCCTTAGTGGAGACTGTTCACGATCGCCTTGTGATTGAAATTCGGCGTGGTTGTACTCGCGGCTGTCGCTTCTGTCAACCTGGGATGCTCACCCGTCCCGCCCGTGATGTCGAACCTGAAAAGGTAGTTGATACGATTGAGAGAGCGATTCGGGAAACTGGCTACAATGAGTTCTCTTTGCTTTCGCTTTCTTGTTCCGATTATCTGGCTCTGCCATCGGTGGGCGTACAGATCAAGAATCGCTTTAAAGATGAACACGTTACGCTTTCTCTTCCTAGTCAAAGAGTCGATCGCTTTGATGAGAATATTGCCCATATGCTCCGCAGTGGTGATGGTCGGCAGCAAGGGCTGACCTTTGCGCCAGAAGCAGGGACTCAGCGCTTGCGGGATGTGATTAATAAGGGTTTGACCGATGAAGAACTTTTGCAGGGTGTAAAAACTGCTTATGTAGAAGGTTGGGATAAGGTGAAGCTCTATTTCATGATTGGCTTGCCGACGGAAACCGATGAGGATGTGATTGGCATTGTCAATACGGTGGAATGGCTGCAAAATGAATGTTCGCAAAAGGGAAGAAAGAAAATCTCTTTCAACTTGACCATTTCTAACTTCACTCCTAAGCCCCATACACCTTTCCAATGGTTCACTGTTTCTAGTGGCGAGTTTGTGCGGAAGCAGAAATTATTACGTCAAGAATTTCGCCGCCTGAGTGGCGTGAAGGTCAACTACACGGAAGTGCGAATCAGTGCGATGGAGGATTTTGTGGGACGGGGCGATCGCCGTCTAGGTAAGGTGCTGTATCGCGCATGGCAACTGGGCGCTGGCTTTGACTCATGGTTTGAGAATACGGAAAAAGCTTTTGGGGCATGGACACAGGCGATCGCTGAGGCAGGTTTAGTCTGGGATACGCCATCGCTGAAAATGCAAGATCCACTGCCTTGGGATCACATTGATACAGGGATTGATAAGCAGTGGTTGATCGAAGATTGGGAAAGAGCGATCGCGGCACAAGTTGTTCCCGATTGTTCCTTTGGTGGTTGTTCCCATTGCGGTGTATGTGGTCCCGAATTTGGACATAACGAAGTGATTCCACCGCCAGAAATTCCTGCCATTTCTTGGGATAAACCAATCATTCCGCCCAGGGTGCAACGCATTCGCCTTAAATTTGGCAAACTCGGCGATATGAGTTTGATTTCCCATTTGGATTTATATCGATTCTTTCAAAGGGCGGCGCGGCGGGCGGCGTTACCCGTTGCCCATACGGAAGGGTTTAATCCATTACCACGCATTTCTATTGCCAAGGCTTTGCCGCTCGGTCAAACTAGCAGCGCCGAGTTTGTGGATTTTGAGTTAACGAAAGTGATTCCCATTGAGGAGTTTGAAGAGCGCTTTAAAAAGGAACTTGATGCGGACTTGCCGATCTATGCGATCGCGGAAGTGCCTGTGAATGCCCCATCTTTAGATGCAATGCTAGAGGTTACTGAATATACGCTTACTTGTGCTTTCATCACGCCAAAGGAACGTAATGCAGCGGATATTATGGATATGCTCGAAGGTGCGAGTTACTGTGTGCTGGCGGCGACTTCCATCCAAATGCCGAAGAAATCGAAGTCAGGGCGCGATCAAATGTTGGAATTACGCGATCGCATTTTTACAATTAATGTAATTAATCCCGATCCTGAACTGCCCACGATTCATTTTATGGGTAGTTGTAAGCCTAACAGCAATCTCAAGCCTGAGTATGTGATTTATATGATGAACAAGTATTTAATGGAAGAAGATGAGATTCGATTAGTCAAAGTGCATCGCGAATCGATGCGCTAATTCTCAGATCAAGAAATGGCGTAGCCATTTCTTGATCTGAGAACTTTTTGAAAGCGCGGCTCCGCCGCGCTTTCAAAAAGTTCTCTGAGGTTTAACTAAGCGCAAAGCGTTGTATGTCTGGTAGTACAATTATGAGTTAAGTAGCTACAGAAATCTTTCCAGAAACTTTAAAGTCTTTAATATTGCAGGAGTTCTCCCATCATGGCTAAGGTCAAAATTGCTAAAACCACGGATATTGTTGCTGATAAAGTCTTGAAAGCTAATGCTAACGGTCAATCGGTGATCGTTGCAAAAGTTGGTGACAAGCACTGCGCGATCGCCAATAAATGTCCTCATTTTGGGCTTCCTTTGGCTAAAGGCAAGTTTGAAAATGGTGTGATCACCTGTCCTTTTCACGGTTCCAAGTTTGAAATTTGTACTGGTAAGAGTGTGCAGTGGGTAGATTCTTTTGTGGGGATTCCTTTGCCTGATATTGCTAAGAAAATGATTGCGATGGGCAAGTCGGCAACGGACGTGGCTTGCTTTAAGGTCACTCAAGAAGGCGAAGATTTATTTATCGATGCGTAAAACAAAAGGCGGCGCTATGCGCCGCCTTTTGTTAACTAGCAGTGAGGCGCTTCGCGCCTCACTGCTAGTTTTTGGATGAGGGGAGTCACAAGGTTTTTTAGTTTTCAGCTTCAAACAAGGCGATCGCCTGTTCGAGATTGCTGACATTGACTAATGCCATGTCGGGAGCAGATCGCTTAATTAACCCAGTTAATACTTTGCCTGAGCCGACTTCGATCGCCTGTTCGTAACTGTTAGCGGCAAGGTATAGGCCAATTTCGCGCCAACGGACAGGCGATGTCATTTGCTGAATCAGGCGATCGCGCAAAACCTGTCCCGAAGTGGTCGCATCATTTGGCTCCACATTGGAAATCACAGGCACACTCGCATCATTAAAAATAGTCTGCTCCAAGGCTAAGGCAAACTTTGCGGCGGCTTCAGCCATCAGGGGCGAATGAAATGCGCCACTTACCGCCAGAGAAATCGCCCGTTTAGATTTCACCTGTTCGCAAATTGACTTGACAGCCGTATCCGTTCCCGAAATTACGACTTGATCATTGCTGTTGTCATTGGCGAGAACGACATCCGCAGTGGTGGCGATCGCCGCTTCGAGAGCCGCTCGATCAAAGCTAATCAATGCGGTCATTGCTCCACCACTTGCTTCCGCCATCAGTAGCGATCGCTGCTTAACCAGTTCCAACCCTGTCGCAAAGTCCAAAACCCCTGCACAATAGAGGGCGCTATATTCCCCAAGGCTATGCCCTGTAACAGCTTCAGGTTTCAGACCTTGAGCTTTTAACACATCAGTTAAAATTGCGGAAATTACATACAAACAGGGCTGAGTGAATTGAGTTTTAGAAAGTTCGGCGGCATCGGTCTGTACCTTTTCTAAAATCGACCAGCCGAGAATTTGTTCAGCCTTGGTGAACTTGTCTTTGCCCACCTCCTGCAAGTCCAAACCCATTCCCACAGCCTGTGAGCCTTGTCCTGGGAATATCCATACATTTTTCGTCATTGCTTACTGTATTTTTTAAAATAAAAAGTTTAGCCTTTGATCTTTACATAAACTCGCTAATATAAAAACCAAAAAAGCTGATTTGCTCGCTTCGCGAGCAAATCAGCTTTTTTTAATTGCACCCACTTAAAAATTAGAGGC